>NZ_FRXO01000009.1 GCF_900148505.1 Pseudoxanthobacter soli DSM 19599
CGACGGCCATGCCGCCGCCACCCACACCGTGCGGGTCCACCGGCCGTGGGGCTTCTACCAGTCGATCCACAACGGCGACCGCTTCCAGGTGAAGCGCATCACCGTGAAGCCCGGCGAGAAGCTGTCGCTGCAGAAGCACTATCACCGCGCCGAGCACTGGGTGGTGGTGAACGGCACCGCGATCGTCACCCGCGACGACGACAAGATCCTGCTCAGGGAAAACGAGTCCATCTTCCTGCCGCTCGGCTGCGTCCACCGGCTGGAGAACCCCGGCAAGGTCCCCCTCAACCTCATCGAGGTCCAGTCCGGCCCCTATCTCGGCGAGGACGACATCGTCCGCATCGAGGACATCTACGCCCGCCCCGAGTTCGAAACCAGCAAGCGCTGAGGGGGCTGCAAGCCCGCGCACATGCGCGCCCGATGCGCGGTTCGCGCGCGCCGCCACGCGACGCCGTGAGCGCTCATCAGCCTCGCGTGCGCGCTCATGCGCGCCTGGCCGGATGGGAGCGCGCGCACCGGGACGGGACATGACGACGGGCGGTCGGATTCGCAAGCGCGCGCCGGTCGAGTCCCGCCTTACCGTGAGCGTCGAGCAATGACGGACAGCCCGCTGGATCGATCCTGACGCCGGCGGGGCTGTCTCCTTCGGGAGGCCGGATGGAACGGCGCCCCTCCCCCGGATCAAGTCAGAGCGGTGGTTCCGCCGCCTGCCGCCGGTCGTCTCCCGGGTCGGAGAGACGGCACGCTGTGGTTGTTGCGGCGTGTCAGATTTCCGCGAGCAGGATGCTGGTTTCGGAGTGCGCGACGCCGGGGATAGAGCGGATGTCGGTCAGGACCCGGTCGAGGCTGGCGAGGTCGACGGCGGCGATCTCGACGACGAGGTCCCAGCGCCCGTTGGTGGTGAAGATGCGCCGCACCTCCGGGAAGCTCTTCATCGCCTCGATCACCGGCCGGTAGTTCGACTGGATCTCCAGGCTGGTGTTGGCGCGGATCAGCCGCGTCTCGACATCCTCCCGCAGGCGAACCGTGAAGCCCATCAGGATGCGGCGCTCCAGCAGGCGGTCGATGCGATTCTGAACGGTGCCGCGCGAGACCGAAAGAATCTTCGCCAGCGTCGCCGCCGGCATGCGGCCATCGGCGCGCAGAAGCTCGATCAGGCGCCGGTCGATTGCGTCGAGCATGTCTTCCATCTGGCGATCCGCTATCCTTGACTTCCGTATGGTCAGCTTTCAGCACAAATTGTAGCGCTTCTCTGGCTTTTTGTTGAGCCTCTCAAGCGGCATAATTTGAAAGCAGAGACGCAGGCTGCCGCACCCCGGTGCCGGCGGCGCCAAGACCGGAGATGCCGATGCCGCGCGACCAGAACACGATCCACCGACGCGACCGCGCCATCTCGCTGCTGGGCCTGCCGGTCGAGCGCGGCGCCGGCACCGCCGGCTGCCTGATGGGCCCGGCGGCGCTCAGGACCGCGGGGCTCGCCGACATGCTGGGCGAGCTCGGACACCACGTCGAAGACCTCGGCGACCTCGCCCGCCCCGCCCCCCTCGCCTACGACCTGCCGGGTCTGACGGACCGCTGCAATCACGTCGCGGAGATCGCCGCCTGGACCGGCGCCATCCACGACGCCGCCTATGCGATGGCCAAGCGCGGCGGCCTGCCGCTATTCCTCGGCGGCGATCATTCGATCTCCATGGGCACCGTCAGCGGCATCGCGCGGCACTGCGCCGATATCGGCCGCGAACTCGTGGTGCTGTGGATCGACGCCCACGCCGATTTCAACACCCCAGCGACCTCGCCCTCCGGCAATCTCCACGGCATGGCGGCGGCGTTCCTGTGCGGAGAGCCGTCGCTGCGGCCGCTCATCGGCAACCGGCCGTTCGTGCCGTTGCCCCATGGAAATCTGAAGCTGTTCGGCCAGCGCTCGATCGACCCGGAAGAGCGCGAGGCGCTGAAGACCTGCGGCGTGTCCTGCACCGACATGCGCATGATCGACGAGCGCGGCGTATTCCCGCTGATCTCCAGGCTCCTGTCGGAGATCGATCCGCGGACCACGCACCTCCACGTCAGCTTCGACGTCGATTTCGTCGACCCGACCATCGTGCCGGGCACCGGCACCTCGGTCCCGGGCGGCGCCACCTATCGTGAAGCCCACCTCATCATGGAGCTTCTTTCGGACAGCGGGCTCGTGGGCTCGGCCGACATCGTCGAACTCAATCCGTTCCTCGACGAGCGCGGCCGCAGCGCGCGCCTCGCGGCGGAACTCGTCTCCAGCCTGTTCGGCCGGACCATTCTCGAGCGCGCGGCCTAGATCTCAGCGTGCCGGCCCGGGTGGCACGGGGACGACGCCCGGCAGACAGCGTGAAGCCTTTCGGAGAACAACAATGACACGCCATTCCAGCCAGATCATCGAAGTCGAGCACACCCTCGGCGCCCGCAACTACAAGCCGCTCGACGTGGTGCTGGAGCGCGGCGAAGGCGTCTGGGTCTGGGATGTCGAGGGCAAGCGCTATCTCGACTGCCTTTCGGCCTACTCCGCCGTGAACCAGGGGCACTGCCACCCGAAGATCCTGGCCGCGATGACGGAACAGGCCGGCAAGCTGACGCTCACCTCCCGCGCGTTCCGCAACGACCAGCTTTCGCTGTTCTACGAGGAACTCGCCGCGCTGACCGGCTCCCACAAGATCCTGCCGATGAACAGCGGCGCCGAGGCGGTCGAATCCGCCATCAAGGCCGTGCGCAAGTGGGGCTACGAGGTCAAGGGCGTGCCGGAGGACCGAGCCGAGATCATCGTCTGCACCGAGAACTTCCACGGCCGCACCATCGCCATCGTCGGCTTCTCCACCGATCCCGACGCCCGCACCAATTTCGGACCGTTCGCGCCGGGCTTCCGCATCATCCCGTTCGGCGATGCCGATGCGCTGGAAGCCGCGATCACGCCGAACACCGTCGGCTTCCTGGTGGAGCCGATCCAGGGCGAGGCCGGGGTGAACATTCCGCCCGCCGGCTATTTCACCCGCGTGCGCGAGATCTGTACCCGCCACAACGTCACCCTGATCCTCGACGAGATCCAGACCGGCCTTGGCCGCACCGGCAAGATGCTGGCCGAGGAGCACGAGGGCATCGAGGCCGACGTGACGCTGGTCGGCAAGGCGCTTTCCGGCGGGTTCTATCCGGTTTCGGCGGTGCTCTCGAACTCCGAGGTGCTGGGCGTGCTCCAGCCCGGCCAGCACGGCTCGACCTTCGGCGGCAACCCGCTGGCCTGCGCGGTGGCCCGCGCCGCGCTGAAGGTGCTGGTCGAGGAGGACATGATCGAGAACTCGGCCACCCAGGGCGCCTATCTCAAGGCCGGGCTCGAAGGCATCCGCTCGAACGTGGTTCGCGAGGTCCGTGGCCGCGGCCTGATGGTGGCGCTGGAACTGCATCCCGAGGCCGGCGGTGCCCGCCGGTTCTGCGAGGCGCTGCGCCAGCGCGGAATGCTCGCCAAGGACACCCACGGCCACACCATCCGCATCTCGCCGCCGCTGATCGTGAAGCGCGAGGAGATCGACTGGGCGGTGGAACAGGTGGAGCATGTGCTGACGACGCTCGCCTGATCGGCGGGATATTCCGTCCCGGGCTTTCCAGAGCGTTTTCCGATCTGATGGAATCATCAGATCGACCAGAAATCGCTCCAGATTAAAAACCCAGCGCCGCCGGTCACAAGCCGGCGGCGTTGTTCGTTACGGGCCTGAGTGTCGCCCCGCGGACGTCCACCACGCCCTTGCCGGTGGAGACGAGGCGGAGCGAGGCCGGATCGACATCGCCCGGCAGGCGGAAGAACATCGGGTTCTCGCCGAGGCGGAAGGTTTGCCCGATCGATCGGGCAACGCCGCCGGCCGTGAAGTCCAGCCGGACGGTACCCGGAAACGCGGCGCCGGCATCGACACGAAGCACCCAGGCGCTCGCGGCCGTTCCGGCCGGTGGCGCTGCCGTAAAGGCGAGCGGGGCCTGGAGCCGGGTGTCGCCATCGGCCTTCAGGCCATGGCTCTCGCCGCCGGCACGCCACGTCAGATCCGCAGCGGCGTCGCCCTCGTCGAACAGGTTGGCGGCCCGCCAGAAATCGAGGTCGCCGAGGGGTTCCTCGAACAGCCGCTCGGTCATGACGTAGATCACCACGTCGGGCTTGTAGCGTTCCGCCGCGCCGACGAGGTTCACGTCCTTGATGCGGGCGTAGGTGACGTGATGGTCGATCTGGACCGTCTCGCTGAAGCTGGCCTGCAGGAACGGCGACAGGCCGTTGCCCATGGAATCGCGCACGATCAGCGCGCGCGCCCGGGTCGGCGCATCGGCGACGCGGGTCTTGCGGGGCATGTCGAGGAGGCCGGTTTCGGCGCGCGCGGACTCCTTCGAGACGTTGCCCGCCGCATCCTCGATCTCCATTTCGGGGAACGGCTGCGAGAGCTCGTAGGTGTTCCAGGGATTGGGCAGGCCATCGAGCCCGAGCAGCCGGGCAAACTCGCTGTGGCCGGCGCCCTGAAGCGTGACGACGCGCGTGAGATCGTCGACGCCGAAGGGCTTGAAAGCCTTCAGCCGGGCGCCGAGCTCGCCGGCGACGCGCTGCCACGCCACCCACGCGCCGAAATCGTTCCAGTGGCTGTTGAGGCGGCTGTAGGTGTCCGCGCGGCTGCGCGCATCGATCAGGTCGCGGCGCACGTCGACGAGCGGCAGGTTCAGCCCCTTCTCCCGGCCGACCGAAAGCACCTCGTCGAACGAGGACGGACGAGACAATTCCGTCTGCGCCCAGTCGGGAAGCTTGTCGGGGTAGATGGTGCCGGTGGTCGGGCCGACGACGAACAGCATGGGAATGCCGCGGCGCGCGAGCCAGTCGCGTTCCGCCGCGAGCGTCTCGGCCCACGCGGTCGCCGCTTCCCGGCTGAGCGCCTGGCGGTGGATGCTCTGGGAGAAGGAGTCGTTGTAGAAATCGCCGAGGAAGATGAAATCGTCCTTGCCGAGCACGCCGATGGCGAGGTTGGGCGACGTACCGAGCCGGTAGAGCAGATGGCCGTAGAGATCGGCGGCGCCGGTCCAGAGCGGCGTGGTGTTGCGGACGATCTCGCGCTGCTGGCCGGCGGTGGAGAAGTTGATCAGCACGTTGCCGACGGCGCTGCGGAAGTTCGGCGAGATCGCGATCGCCAGACCGGGCACCATCAGCGCGGCGACGAAGCCGGCGACGACGCAGCGGCGGCCGAGATCGGCGAGCCACGAACGGCCGGCGGGACTTTGTTCGGAGCGGGGCGGTTTGGCGACGGTGGTGCTCATGGCATCGATCTCCGTCTCAGAACCGGAAATAGAGGAACGGGCTGTAGGCGCCGACGCCGGATTTCAGCGCCGCCAGCGCGAACAGCGCGCCGAGGACCACGACGCCCAACACCGGCCGCAGCCGCGGATGGAGCCGCGCCTTGATCCACGGATAGACCGGCACCGACAGCACGACGCCGAAGACGAGCGCGATCGCCAGCACTGGGTCGAAGAACTCCGTGAACCAGCGCGTCGGCGAGCCGCGGTCGATGAACAGCATCCGCTCGACCATGCCGAACGCCTGCCCGAAGCTTTCGGAGCGGAACAGCACCCAGCCGAACAGCACCACCAGGAGCGTGTAGAGCCGGACGAGCACGGCGGGAACCGGCCAGCGGTCCGGGTCGAAGCGGCGCTCCAGCACCATGAACAGGCCGTGCCAGATGCCCCAGGCGAGGAAGGTCCATTCCGCGCCGTGCCAGAAGCCGGTCAGCAGAAAGATGATGAACAGGTTGGCGTAGGTGCGGCCCGAGCCGTGGCGGTTGCCGCCGAGCGGGATGTAGACATAGTCGCGGAACCAGCGCGTCAGCGTCATGTGCCAGCGCCGCCAGAAATCGCGCACCGACGTCGCCGAATAGGGATAGTGGAAGTTCTCGGGATAGTGGAAGCCCATCATGCGGCCGAGGCCGATGGCCATGTCCGAATAGGCCGAGAAATCGAAATAGATCTGGAAGGCGTAGCAGACCGCGCCGAGCCACGCCGCGGAGGACGACAGCGTGCCGGGATCGGCGCCGAACACGCCGTCGGCGGCAAGCGCGAAGGTATCGGCCAGCAGCACCTTCTTGGCGAGACCGGTGACGAAGCGCTCGACGCCTTCCATCGCCAGCGATGGGGTGATGTCGCGGCTCGTCATGTCCTGCGACACCTCGGCATAGCGCACGATGGGGCCGGCGATGAGCTGCGGGAACAACAGCTTGTAGGCGGAGAACTTGACGAGGCTGCGCGTCGGCCGCACGTCGCCGCGATAGACGTCGACCACGTAGGAGATGCCCTGGAAGGTGAAGAAGCTCACCCCGAGCGGAAGCACATGGTGGACGACGGGGACGACGAAGCCGAGGCCCATCATCTCCACGAAGGCGGACACGTTGCCGGTGAAGAAGCCGACATATTTGAAATAGACGAGGATGCCGAGATTGCCGAGGACGCCGCCGGTGACGAGCGGGAGCGCCGCCGCCGTGTGGGCGCCGTCGCGCCGGCCCCAGCGCTCGATGGCGAGGCCGAAGCCGTAATTGATCGCGATCGACAGCAGCAGAACCCAGAAAAACCGCATCTCTCCAACGGCGTAGAAGAGCAGGCTCATCAACGCGATGAAGAGATTCCGGAAACGGTCGGCGATCAGGTAGTAGAGGATGAAGAAGGCCGGCAGGAAGCCGAACAGAAACAGCGGATCGCTAAAGACCATCTCAATCCACTCGTCGACGGACCGCCAGCACCGGGCCGGAAGATGCAGCCATGGACCGGATGCAGGCGACGCCGCGCCGCGCGACCACGGCATGCGATGTCGGAACCGGCGGGGCAACCCCCGCCGTCCGTCTCGCACCGTCGCCGGCTCAAGTCAATAAAAGCGTGCGGCACCGGCCGCGCGGCGGCGGTGCCGGCCCGGTTCCGGGCGGGTGGCCGGTTTATTTGCGGCCGGGGGCGCGCGGCAGCACGAAACGGTCCACGGCGGCGGCGAAGCCGTCCTCGTCGTTGCGGGCGGTGACGACGTCGGCGAGCGCCTTGATCTCGTCGGAGGCATTGCCCATGGCGATGGCGAGGCCGCCGGTGCGGAACATCGGCACGTCGTTGACCATGTCGCCGATGGCGGCGACCTCGTTCAGCGGCACGCCGAAATGCTCGGCGAAGCGGCGCACCGCATGGCCCTTGTCGACATCCGGCGGCGTGACGTCGAGATAATAATGCTGCGAGCGGTGGGCGGAGGCGGACGGGCCGAGGGCGCCCTGCAGCTCGCCTTCGAGACGCGCCACGAGATCGTAGTCGCGCGAGGCGCCGACGATCTTGCCGACCTTGCCGAGCAGCGGGCCGAAATCGTCAACCAGCGTCGGCTCGAACTGCACCGTGTGGCGCTCCTTCGGCACATAGGGGCCGTTCGGATCGGTGATGTACCACTCGACGCCGCTGAACACCCAGATTTCGAGCCCCGCCTTGCGGAAGGCCTCGATCGAGGTGCGCGCGGCCTGCTCGGGCACGAAATCCTGCTCGATGACGGTGAAGTCCGGCTTCAGGATCGCGCTGCCGTTGAAGCCGCCGAAGATCTCGACGCCGAGCGGCTCAAGCAGCATCGCCATGCCGCGCGGCGGGCGGGACGAGACGATGGCGAGCTCGACGCCCGCTTCCCGCATCCGGCGGGCGGCATCAAGGGTCGCCGGGGTCAGCGCCTTGTTCGGATCGACGAGGGTGCCGTCGACATCCGAGACGAGCAGGGAAATGCGCTCGGACGGCGTCCTGTGCGGGGTCTGGTCGGTCATGCGGTGTCCTGCTCGGCGGCCTTGGGGGATTTCGGGAGGGGTCGGGGTGGGCCGACGGACCTGCTGCCGGTCATAAGGAACGGCGGCAGAGGGCGCGGCGAGGCGGGAGGCCCGCGCGGAACCCGCGCGGGTGCCGGCCGCCGGGTCGGCGTCAGCTGCCGTGCTGCTCGATGTGGCCGCCGAACTGGAAGCGCATCGCCGACAGCAGGCGCTCGCCGAAGGTGTGATCCTTCCGCGACCGGAAGCGGGCATAGAGCGCGGCGGACAGAACGTCGGCCGGCACCGCTTCCTCGACGGCGGACAGCACCGTCCAGCGGCCTTCGCCCGAATCGGCGACCGAGCCTTCGTAGTTGGTGAGATCCGCGTTCTCCGTGAGCGCGATGGCGGCGAGATCGAGCAGCCACGACGACACCACGCTGCCGCGACGCCACACCTCGGCGATGTCGGCGACGTTGAGGTCGTAGCGCTCCGCCTCCGGCAGGTCGGTGGAGTTCTTGTTGCGCAGGATGTCGAAGCCCTCGGCATAGGCCTGCATCAGGCCGTATTCGATGCCGTTGTGGATCATCTTCACGAAGTGGCCGGAGCCGGCCGGGCCGGCGTGGATGTAGCCCTGCTCGGCGCGCGGATCGAGGGCATCGCGGCCGGGCGTGCGCTCGATGTTGCCGATGCCGGGCGCGAGCGTCGCGAAGATGGGATCAAGCCGGTCGACCGCTTCCTTCGGGCCGCCGATCATCATGCAGTAGCCGCGCTCCAGGCCCCACACGCCGCCGGAGGTGCCGACGTCGATATAGTTCAGGCCCTTTTCCTTGAGCGCGGCGGCGCGGCGGATATCGTCCTTGTAGAAACTGTTGCCGCCGTCGATGACGGTGTCGCCCGGGCCGAGCAGGCCGGCGAGCGCATCCACGGTGGTCTCGGTGATCTCGCCGGCCGGGAGCATCACCCACACCGCGCGCGGCGTGGACAGCTTGGACACCAGATCGGCCAGATCCGACGCCGCCACGGCGCCTTCGCCGGCGAGCGCGGTGACGGCGGCCGGGTTGGCGTCGTAGACCACGCACTGGTGGCCGGCCTTGCCGAGGCGGCGGGCGATGTTGCCGCCCATGCGGCCGAGTCCGATGATTCCAAGCTGCATGATCCGTCCTCCCTGAAAGTCCGACATCCGGAACGAAGCCGCGAGCGCTTCGGCCCGCGCGCGCCCCGTTCCCGTGAAACCCGGGCCGCACCGGGCGGTGCGGCCTTCTGCTGCGGCCTGCACGCAAGCCGGTCGATTCCGGCCCTGCGGGCCGGCACCGGCGTGCGCCGCGGCGAATTCCGTCGCTGGAAGCCGACGTCCATCATGCCGGACGTTCGTGAAGCCCCGACCCCACCGGCGGGCGCGGGCGGGAGCGCTTCCACCACTCCGGCCAAAATCGGCCGGGACGGCGACGGCAATGTGACATCAGGCCGGCCCATGGCGCAAGCACGGTGGCGCAAGCACGTTGGCGTGAGGACGGTGGCGGACGCAGGCACGGTGGCGGACGCTTGCCGCCGGCGCGCCCGCCGCCCCGGCCGGCGCGGCGAAACTGCTCGCCCCGCTCGCCGAATCGTTTATCGTCTCGCCAGGGCGACGACCAATGAGCGGGCGTGGCCGGCTCCGTCTGCTGGTGCACGCGTGCCGAGATCGCGCGCCGGACCGGGACGGACCCGCGCCGATGAAGACCCGCGGCTGAAGAGAGGATGCTCCCATGCAGGAAGGACCGGTCTTCGAACCGCCGGGCAAACCGGGATGGGAGGCGCGCTGGACATCGAGCGCCAAGAGCGCGGTCGGGACGTCGCTGACGGCGGCGAGCCGGGTGTGGTTCACCATCAGCCACGGCATCCTGAACGAGATCTACTATCCGCGCGTCGACACCGCCTGCACGCGCGATTTCGGCCTGATCGTGACCGACGGACGCGGCTACTTCTCCGAGGAGAAGCGCGACACCGTGCACGAGATCCGCGCGTTCGAGCCGGGCGTGCCGGCCTATCGCATCACCAACACCGCGATCGACGGGCGCTATCGCATCCACAAGCGCATCCTGACCGATCCGCGCCGCGACACGCTGCTGCAGGAGATCACCTTCGAGGCGCTGAAGGGCACCAACGCCGACTATCACCTCTACGCGCTGATCTCGCCGCACCTCGTCAATGCCGGCGCCAACAACACGGGATGGCTGGAGGACTACAAGGGTACGCCGATGCTGTTCGCCTCCGGGCGCGGCGGCACGTCGCTCGCGGTGGCCTCCTCGGTGCCGTGGCTCGCCCGCTCGGTCGGCTATGTCGGGGTGTCGGACGGCTGGCAGGAACTGCACCGCCACAACATTCTCGCCTCGCGCTATCACCGCGCCGAGGACGGCAACATCGCGCTCACCGGCGAGATCGACCTCGACCGCGCGGGCGGCCCGTTCGTGCTGTCGCTCGGCTTCGCGTCGCGGCCCGAGGAGGCCGCCCAGCGCGCCCTCGCCTCGCTGCAGGACGGCTTCAACGCGGTGGCGCGGCGCTATGTGCGCGGCTGGCACGCCTGGCAGGCGACGCTGCTGCCGCTCGACCGCCCGAACGAGAACACCCACCGCACGCCCTACCGCACCTCCACCACGGTGCTGGCCGTGCACCAGCCGGTGTCGTTCCCCGGCGCCGCCATCGCCAGCCTGTCGGTGCCATGGGGCTTCAACAAGGGCGACGAGGACCTCGGCGGGTACCATCTCGTCTGGCCGCGCGACCTCGTGGAGACGGCGGGCGGATTCCTCGCCGCCGGCGCGGTGGAGGAGGCGCTCTCGATCCTCGGCTACCTGCAATCGGTGCAGGAGGCGGACGGCCACTGGTCGCAGAATCTCTGGCTCGACGGCACGCCCTACTGGAACGGCGTGCAGATGGACGAATGCGCCTTCCCGGTACTCCTGGCGGACCTGCTGAAGCGCGGCGGCCACCTGCCCGGCAACGCCTTCCTGCGCTACGTGCCGATGGTGCGGAAGGCGACCGGCTATCTCGTCGCCAACGGCCCGGTGACCGGACAGGACCGCTGGGAGGAGGATGCCGGCTATTCGCCGTTCACGCTGGCGGTGGAGATCGCCGCCCTGCTCGCCGGCGCCGACATTCTGGAGGATGCCGGCCAGACCGACGAGGCGCGCTACCTGCGCGAGACCGCCGACACCTGGAACGACGAGATCGAGCGCTGGACGTTCGCGACCGAGACAGACCTCTGCGCCGATCTCGGCATCAGCGGCTACTATGTGCGCATCGCGCCGCCGGACACCGCCGATTCCGCCTCGCCGCTCGAAGGCTACGTGCCGGTGAAGAACCGGCCGCCGGCCGATACCGACCAGCCGGCAAAGCTG
Source organism: Pseudoxanthobacter soli DSM 19599 (assembly GCF_900148505.1). NCBI lineage: Bacteria > Pseudomonadati > Pseudomonadota > Alphaproteobacteria > Hyphomicrobiales > Segnochrobactraceae > Pseudoxanthobacter > Pseudoxanthobacter soli. The sequence goes on from NZ_FRXO01000009.1 coordinate 11,156, forward strand.
CTCATCAGCCCAGACGCCCTCGCGCTCGTGCGCTTCGGCCTGCGGGCGCCGGACGATCCGCGCATCGTCTCCACCGTCAAGGCCATCGACGCGGTGGTGAAGGTGGACCTGCCGCAGGGGCCGCTCTGGAAGCGCTACAACGGCGACGGCTACGGCGAGCACGAGGACGGCAGCCCGTTCGACGGCATCGGCGTCGGCCGGCCGTGGCCGCTGCTGACGGCGGAGCGGGCGCATTACGAGATCGCCGCCGGGCGGATCGACGTAGCCGAAGCGCTGCTGGCGACGCTGGAGGCGAGCGCCAGCGACGGCGGGATGCTGCCGGAACAGGTCTGGGACGGACCGGACATTCCCGAACGCGAGCTGTTCCGCGGCAAGCCCTCGGGCAGCGCCATGCCGCTGGTGTGGGCGCACGGCGAGCACATCAAGCTGCTGCGCTCGCTGCGCGACGGCAAGGTGTTCGACATGCCGCCCCAGCCGGTGCAGCGCTATCAGGTGGAGAAGATGACCTCGCCGGTGCGGCCGTGGCGCTTCAATCACAAACTGCGCACGCTGCCGGCCGGCAAGCTGCTGCGGATCGAGCTGCCGCGCCCCGCGCGGGTGCGCTGGACCATGGACGACTGGGTCTCGGTGCGCGACGACGACACCGCCGATCCGGGCTTCGGCATCCACATGGTGGACCTGCCGACCGGGGAAGCCGCGCCGGGCACCGTGGTCGAGTTCACCCTGCAATGGCGCGACAGCGACGAGTGGCTGAACGCCAACCATCGCGTGGTGATCGACGGCGATCCGCTGCTGATCTGAAGCGCGCCACAGGCTGCGGCGCCCTTTGCGGGCGCCCGCCGCCGGCCGGCCGCTCAGCCGGAGACGCGGCGCGGCGGCGTGTCCTTCACGGCGAAGAGCCGGAAGCCGTGCTTCGCCCAGAACCGGAAGGCGGAGGCGGAGAACATCCGCACATGCTTCCAGCCCTTGCGGCCGGCATCGCCACCGTCGTGGACCATGCGGACACCGGCGGCGAAATGAAGCCGCGTCAGCCGCGCGGCGCGCAGGCTGATGTCGAAATCCTCGAAATAGAGGAAGAAGCGCGGGTCGAACCCGCCGATGGCGCGAAACACCGGCGCGCGGAAGGCCATGAACGCGCCGGTGACGATCGGCGGGTCCCACCAGTCGCGGTCGGCCGGCTTGTCCGCCATGGCATAGGCGGCAATCTCGCGGGAAAGACCGCGCCGCAGCCCTGCCGGCAGAAAACCACGACCGAACAGCACCGCGAACGACGGATAGCGCTTGCAGAGATGGCTGACGTGACGGGCCGTCGCGCCCTGCCCCGCACCCGCCGCCTCGACGAAGGCCGGCGTCACGAGACCGGCCTCGGGCTCGCGGGCGAAAACATCGAGAAGCGCGGCGAACGCCTCCGGTTCGTAGACGAGATCGGGGTTCGCCACGATCAGGATATCGGCGTCGCGGTCGAGAAGCGCGAGATTGTTGGCGGCGCCGAAGCCGACATTGCCGTGCCCGGAGAGGAGGCGGCTGGAGAGGGCGACGCGCCCTTCGACCCCGCGCCCTTCGCCGCCTGGCGCGAAACGGTCGAGCAGGGCCTGAAGGCGGGCGCGATCCGTGCCGCCGGGCGTGTTGTCGACGAGCGTGAGGTCGAACGAAACGCCGGGCCAGCGCGACGCGCACACGCAGGCGGCCACCGCGAGGCTTTCCAGCATCGCGACGACGACGTCTTGGGGGGTGTGGAACGTCGTGACCGCGACGGCGATGCGCGGCGCGGCCGGACCGGCCGGCGGCGCCTGCCGGTCGCCGGCGATCAAGCCACGCGCTCGACGATGTCGGTCATGCGGTGGAACACCTCGACGGGCGAGCGCGCGGCGAGCGCGTCGATCCGGGTGTAGCCCCAGGCCACCGCGCCGAAGGGGATGTCGTAGGCGGCGGCGGCATCCATGTCGCGGATCTCATCGCCGATGCTGAGCACCTCGCGCGGGTGGACGCCGGCCTGCTGCAGCACCTTGCGGAACTTGCTCTTCTTGCCGAACATCGAGGCGCCGCACTGGTAGTAGCGGATCAGCGACGACAGCTCCGGCCCGAGGATCTTGCGGACGTTGGCCTCGGTGTTCGAGGTGACGACGGCAAGCGTCACGCCGCGGGACGCGAGGTCCATCAGCACCTCGCGCACGCCCTCGAACAGTGGGATGAGGTGGCTGTCGCGGTCGGCGAGCTGACGCAGATGCATGGTGATGCGCGGCAGCTTCCAGAGCGGAATGCCGTGGATCTCGATCAGCTTGCGGGCGCTCAGCGCGCGAAGCCGGTCGATCTCCGCCCGGTCGACGCGCTTGAAGCTGTAGCGGTCCGCGACCCCATCGACGATGTCCAGGAACCACGGCATCGAATCGGCGAGGGTGCCGTCGAAGTCGAAGATCACCAGCTTGTATTTCATGCCTGCTCGTCGCATCCGGCTTCGTCCGCATCGGGAATGCGAGACGTTTCCCTTTCGAAACGCAAGCCCCCGATTCTGTCACTGAACATGACGCGGCGCCTTTAGGCAATCTCTCCCTGCCGATGCGGGACATTCGCCCACAAGCCCGTCGCGCCGGCCGCCGCACTTTGCTATGAGGGAAACGGCTGAAATTTTCGTGGCTTAGGATCGCCGCGCGGGGTTCGGGAGACATCGGTGAGCCGGGATACGCTGCAACTTGCCGCATCGCTGTGGCGACGGCGCCAGTCGAATCGGCAGGCTACGCCATGCTGGCGCTGACCGGGGCGAGCGGCTTCGTCGGGCGCGCGATCCGCCGCCGGGTCGCCGGCGACGGCGTCGCCGTGCGCCTTCTCACCCGCGCCGACATGCCGGCCTCCGACAACGAGACCGTGGTGGCGGTGGGCGACTTCATGGCGGTCGGCTGCGATTTCGCGGGCGCGCTCGCGGGCGTCTCGACCGTCGTTCACGCCGCGGCGGCCAATGCCGCTGCCGCCAGCGACGACGACGCGGCGTTCCAGGCGGCGAATGTGGACGTGACGGCACGGCTCGCCGAGGCCGCGGCGCGCGCGGGCGTGCGGCGGATCGTGCTTCTGTCCTCGATCAAGGCGCGGGGCGAGCGCAGCCACCCCGAACGGCCGCTGAAGGCGGACGAGCCGCCGGCGCCGGAAGACGCCTATGGCCGCTCGAAGCTCGGCGCCGAACGGGTGCTGCGCGAGGCGTGCGAACGCCACGGCATCGAAGGAATCGCGCTGCGCGCACCGCTGGTCTACGGACCGGGGGTGACGGGCAATTTCCGCCTGCTGCTCGCGCTCGCCGGGAGCGGAATGCCGCTGCCGTTCGGCGCCATCCGCAACCGGCGCAGCCTGATCCACGTCGACAACCTCGCCGACGCCGTGGTGCGGGCGGCGACCGCGCCGTTCCCGGGCGCGGCGCGGCCGGCCTTCGCCGTCTATCAGGTCAAGGACGACACCGACCCCTCGACCCCGGAGCTGCTGCGCGGGCTCGCCGCCGGTGTCGGCCGCAGGCCGGTGCTGCTGCCGGTGCCAGCCGGGCCGATGTTCGCCTTGGCGCGCGCGCTTGGACGCGCCGGTCAGGCGGACCGCCTCCTCGGCTCGCTCGTGCTCGACGACGCGCCGTTCCGCCGCGACTTCGGCTGGCAGCCGCCGGTCTCCCAGGCGGACGGACTGGCCGAGACGGCACGATGGTTTCGCGACCTTCGCCGGGCGGGCGGGCGGCGATGAAAGGCCGGCGCCGCAGCCGGGCCGCGACTATCCAGTCCCGGCCCGTTCTGCTACACGCGCGCCCATGAGAGTGCGCCGATGACCAAGAAGACCCCTTCCCGCGCCGAACGCCCCGGACGCCGCCGCAACCTGCTGGAGACGGCGGTGCGCGTCGTCGCGCTCGGGTTCTGGTGGACGGTGACGGGGCAGTTGAAGAAGCGGCTGAGCTACCGCGCCAATCTCTACCGGAGCATGCCGTCGGAAGCCTACCGGCTGCCGCGGCTGTTCAACGCCGACGGCACGCTGGCCGGCTGGACGCCGCCGCTGGAAGCCGACGCGGTGTTCATGGTGCCGTTCGGCTACAAGCCGGTGCTGGCGAAGACGCCGCGCATCGCCGTGGTGTGCCCGACCTTCTATTCCGACCTCGCCGCCGACATCGCTGAGAGCCTGCGGGCCATTCCGGTTCCGTTCGACTGCTTCCTGTCGACCGATACCGAGGACAAGGCCGCCGAGATCCGCACCGCGTTCTCCAAGGACTGGACCGCCGGGGCCGTCGACGTGCGGGTGATGCCGAACCGCGGCCGCGATATCGGCCCGAAGCTCGCCGGCTTCCACGACATCTACGACAACTACGATTATGTGCTGTTCCTGCATTCGAAGCGGTCCACCCACGCCGCGACCGGCAGCGACTGGCGGCGCTATCTGTTCGCCACGCTGATCGGCTCGCCCGAGATCGTCACGAGCGTTCTCGCCGCGTTCGAGCGCGATCCGATGCTCGGCATGATCTTTCCGCAGCACTGGCGGCGCGTGTCCGGCAGCATCCACTGGGCCTACAACTATCCGCTCGGCCACGAGCTCGGCCGCCGACTGGGCTTCGAGATCGAGCAGGACCGCATCCTGGAATTTCCCGCGGGCTCGATGTTCTGGCTGCGCGCCGCGGCGCTGAAGCCGCTGCTCGACCTCGGCCTCGGCTTCGACGACTTCCCCGAGGAGAAGGGGCAGGTCGACGGCACCATCGCCCACGCCATCGAGCGGCTGATGCTCTATTCGTGCGAGGGCGCCGGCTTCACCTGGGCGAAGATCGCCGACCCCGCCCTGTTGCGGACGCCCTCGACCAAGGTGGAGATTGCGGACGAGCGCGCGCTCGACACCGCGCTGCGGACCCGCGCGGTGCTGATCACCTGCGCAGCGAGCGCCGGACCCTCGACGCTCGAACTCGACGATCCCCGGCTCCAGCCGCTGCGCTTCACGCCGGACGACGGCACCGCGCCGCGCCTCACGCTGATCGTCTCCGAGCGGCCGGAGAACGGCATCGGCACCCGGCGCGCAACCGTGCTCGACCTGTTCGAGCGGATCGGCCGCATCAAGGGGCTGAAGCTGCGCATTCTCGCCTGCGGCGAGGAGGACGAGGCCTGGATCGGCGCCCTGCGGGCGCGCTATGCGACCGATGCCGACCGCGGACGGCCGGAGATCGTCGTCGTGCCGCCGGGCCTTCGCCGCTGGACCCGGCTGATGGTGCAGGCGCAGGAATGCTTCGTCGCCGACACCTGGCAGGACGCGGCGGCGGCGCTCTCGCTCATCGACGACCAGCGCCGGTTCTTCCGCCGTGGCGGACGCCTCGTCTACGACGTGCTGGACGTCACGACCGCTTCGGCGGGCACGCCGGAGCGCGCGTTCGCCGAACGGCTGCTCATGCGCGGCGAGGACGTGGTCGCGCTCGTCGGCTCGGCCGCGCTCGGGGCGGCGCTGTCGTCGGGCGGCTATCGCTTCCGCGACCAGATCTTCCTGCGGCCGGCCTGGACCGCGCCCGCCGCCGCTGCGTCGGCGGCGAAGGCGGAGGGGCCGCCGGCGATCGTGGTGCCGTGGCGCCCGAAGGCCGATCCGGACGGCGCGAAGCTGGTGGTGGCCGCGCTCGACCGCTGGCAGCGCCGGCAGCCGTTCGCCGCCGCGCCGTGGGAAATCCGCGGGCTCGGCGAGGCAGGGGCCGATGTCGCCCTGCCCTCCGGCGTCCGTATCCGCCTGCTCGGCACGCCGGACGCGGAGGCTTATGGCGAGGCGCTGCGCCGGGCGCGGGCCGGACTGGTGCCGCAGCTTTCGCTCGTCGACGAGGCGATGGCGCTGGAGATGGCGGCGTGCGGCCTCAAAGTCGCGACCAACCGGCTCGCGGGCTGCGATCCCGCGCGGGCCGGCGCCGCGTTCGCGGTGGCGCCGAGCCCCTCGGCCCACGACCTCGCGGCGGCGCTGTCGCACGCGACCGAGGCCGCGCTGCGGCAGGATAGCGGCGAGACGGCCGCGCGCGACCTCGCCGAGCGGGTGTTCGCGTCGGGGGACCAGATGGAACAGGCGGCGCGCTGGGTTTCGGCGCAGCTCTAAGGGGCGCCGCACGGGAGCCGCGTCCCGGCGCGCGCGGTCACGCGCAGGTCGGACGACGTCTTCCCAGACCGCCTCTCAGACCGCTTCTTCGGCGATGCGGATGAGATATTTGCCGTAGTCGCTCTTGCCGAGGGTCTGGCCGAGTTTGAGCAGCCGCTCGCGGTCGATCAGGCCCATGGAGAAGGCGACCTCTTCCGGGCTCGAAATGCGCAGGCCCTGGCGCTTTTCCAGCGTGCGCACGAAGGTCGCCGCATCGACGAGGCTGTCGTGGGTGCCGGTGTCGAGCCACGCGTAGCCGCGCCCCATCTTCTCGACATGGAGCTGGCCGCGTTCGAGATAGGCGCGGTTGACGTCGGTGATCTCAAGTTCGCCGCGCGGGGACGGCTTCAGGTTGGCGGCGATATCGACCACCTGCTGATCGTAGAAATAGAGGCCCGTGACCGCCCAGTTGGAGCGCGGCTGCGCCGGCTTCTCCTCGATCGACAGCGCCTGGCCGGCCTTGTCGAACTCGACGATGCCGTAGCGCTCGGGGTCGTTGACATAATAGGCGAACACGGTGGCACCGACCGGGCGCGTGCTCGCCGGCTGCAGGAGCTGCGGCAGGCCGTGGCCGTAGAAGATGTTGTCGCCGAGGATGAGCGCCGACGAGCCGCCCTGCACGAAATCCGCGCCGATGACGAAGGCCTGGGCGAGACCGTCCGGGCTCGGCTGCTCGGCATAGGAGAACGACAGGCCCCACTGATTGCCGTCGCCGAGAAGGCGCTGGAACTGCGGCAGGTCGTGGGGCGTCGAGATGATCAGGATCTCGGTGATCCCCGCCCGCATCAGCACGCAGAGCGGATAATAGATCATCGGCTTGTCGTAGACCGGCATCAATTGCTTGGAGGTCACGAGCGTCAGCGGATGCAGGCGCGTTCCGCTGCCGCCGGCGAGGATGATGCCTTTCATGGGGTGTTCTCCGAAGTCTTCCGAGGCGGGGCCCGGAGCCGGGCCGGAAAGCCGCCCGCCGGCGGGTGCGTTCAGTCTGATGGCACCGTCCGGCGCACGGGCTCGCCGTGCCGCCGGCCGGTCACGGCATCGGCGGGATCACGTCTCCACGAGAAGCCGGTCGAGGCAGGTCGCGAGCGACGCCTGCCACGGCGGCAGGCCGACGCCGTGAAGCCGGGCGAGCCGGCCGCACTCGAGGCGGGAATTGGCGGGCCGGCGCGCCGGGGTCGGATAATCGGCCGTGCCGATGCGGACCACCGCGGGCGCGCGGCCGCCGCGCGCGGCCGACAGCGCGAAGATCGCTTCGGCGAACGACGCCCAGTCGGTCTCGGCCGATCCGGCCATGTGGAACACGCCACGCAGATCCGCCTCGTCCGGCCGCGTGACGAGATTGCGCGCGACCGCGATCACGGCGGCGGCGATGTCGGGAGCATAGGTCGGGCAGCCCTGCTGGTCGGCGACGACGCGGAGTTCGTCGCGCGTGGCGCCGAGCGCCAGCATGGTGCGCACGAAGTTCTTGCCGTAGGGCGCGTAGACCCAGGCCGTCCTGAGCACGGCGTGGTTCGGAGTGGCGGCGGCGACCGCCTGCTCGCCCGCGAGCTTGGAGGCGCCGTAGACCCCGGTCGGGCCGACCGGATCGTCCTCGACATAAGGCGCGGGCTTGGTGCCGTCGAACACGTAGTCGGTGGAGATCTGGAGAACGGGCACGCCGAGGCCGGCGGCAGCGGCGGCGACCGCACCGGCACCGGCGGCGTTGATGGCGAACGCCCGCTCCGGCTCCTTTTCCGCCTGGTCGACGGCGGTGTAGGCGGCGGCGTTGACGACCGCGTCCGGGCGCGCGGCCGCGATCGCGGCGGCAACCGAAGCCGGGTTTTCGAGATCGAGGTCCGGCCGCCCGAGAGGGATGACCGTCACACCGGCCGCGGGCGCCGCATCGAGCAGCGCGCGGACGACCTGGCCCTCGCGGCCGGTGACGGCAAGGCGCAGGGGAGAGGACGGCCCGCTCAAGCGCCGGCCTCCGCCTTGTCGGCGACGAGGCCGAGGCGCTCGCCGCCATAGACGCGCTCGCGCAGCGGACGCCACCACCAGTCGTTCTCAAGATACCAGCGCACCGTCTTCACGAGGCCGGTATCGAAGGTCTCCTCGGCGCGCCAGCCGAGTTCGATCTCAAGCTTCGTGGCGTCGATGGCGTAGCGCCGGTCGTGGCCGGGACGGTCGGCGACGAAGGTGATGAGGTCGCGGCGCGGCCGGTCGGCCGGCACCAGCCGGTCGAGCGCGTCGCAGATCGCGTGGACGACCTCAAGATTGGAGCGCTCGTTACGGCCGCCGACATTGTAGGTCTGACCCGGGCGGCCGCGCGTCAGGATGGTGACGAGCGCCCGGGCGTGATCCTCGACATAAAGCCAGTCGCGCACGTTCGAGCCGTCGCCGTAGACCGGCAGCGGCTTGCCTTCGAGCGCGTTCAGGATGACGAGCGGGATGAGCTTCTCGGGGAAGTGATAGGGGCCGTAATTGTTGGAGCAGTTGGAGACCACCACCGGCAGGCCGTAGGTGCGGTTCCAGGCGATGGCGAGATGGTCGGACGCCGCCTTGGAGGCCGAGTAGGGCGAAGACGGATCGTAGGGCGTTTCTTCGGTGAACAGGCCCTCCGCGCCGAGCGAGCCATAGACCTCGTCGGTGGAGATGTGCAGGAAGCGGAACGCCGCCTTCGCCTCGCCCTCCAGCCCGTTCCAGCGCCGCCGGGCCTCCTCCAGCATGACGTGGGTGCCGAGGACGTTGGTCTCGATGAACGCGCGCGAGCCGGAGATCGAGCGGTCGACGTGGCTCTCCGCCGCGAGGTGCATCACGGCGTCCGGCTGGACCTCGTCGAAGATGCGCCGCATCGCCGCCTGGTCGCAGATATCGGCGCGGTGGAAGCGATAGCGGGGATCGTTGTCGATCGCCTTCAGCGAGGCGACGTTGCCCGCGTAGGTGAGCTTGTCGACATTGACCACCTCGTGCGGCGTGTCGCGGACGAGGTGGCGGCAGACCGCCGACCCGATGAAACCCGCCCCGCCGGTCACCAGAATACGCATCTTCGATCGCCATCCAGTCTGGAGCGCGCCCGACCGGAGGAAGATCGCCCGATCGAAGGCAGCGGCTCTAATTCCAGTGCCGGGGCATTCCGGCGCAGAAATGCGACCGTGCGCCCCGCGCCGCGCCCCAGCGCGGCATCTTGTTTATCTTGCCGCGCGCCGGCGCGGCATCATGTTCGTTCGACCTGCCGCACGTCCCCGCGGAAGCGGGGCACCGGCCCGATCATCCCTCTTCGCCCGATTACGCCTCGTAGGCGAAGATCGGCGGCAGGTCCCTCAGCCGCGGGTGCTTCCTGTCCTTGTCGGAAAGGACCGCGGTCGCCTCGTCCACCGGCCAGTCGATGCCGAGATCGGGATCGTCCCACGCCACGCCGGCATCGTCGGCGGCGCTGTAATAGCCGGTCACTTTATAAAGGAACTCGGTGTCGTCTTCCAACGTGCAGAAGCCGTGCAGGAAACCGGGCGGGATCCAGAGCTGGGCGCCCTCGCGGGCATCGAGCACCACCGAGACGTGGCGCCCGAAGGTGGGCGAGCCGTGCCGGATATCGACCGCGACATCGAACACGGCGCCTCGCACGACACGGACGAGCTTGCCCTGAGCGCTCGGCGGCTTCTGGAAGTGCAGGCCGCGCAGCGTGCCCTTCTGGGCGGACAGCGAGTGGTTGTCCTGGACGAACCCGATATCGGCCACCTGCTGGCGGAAGGCGCGGTCGCTCCACGTTTCGGAGAAAAACCCGCGATGATCGCCGAAGCGCTTCGGAATCACGAGCTTGACGCCCGGAATCTCGAACTCGCGCACGTCCATGCTACAAAACCTCTCCGCGAAGAAACCGGGTGCCGCGGCAACGCCCGCGCGCCGGCAGCGGTCTCGTTGACCGCCCCGGCCGGACCCGATAGACACGTCTCTGGCTAACAGTCTTCGGCGGCGCTGTCACCTTGCCAATCCGGCAGCCCGTCCGCTCCTGCCGGCAGCCGGCGGCGGTCGCGAGGAACGGGTAACGGGGTCGAAAGGTGTCGACGGAGCTGTGCGGTGGGCCGGGCGCCCCTTTCGACAAAAGAACGCCTGAAATCATCGGACATGTGTCGCGCCAGACGTGTCGCCGCCTGCGACACGGGCCTTCGGCATGTCGGGACGGCGCGTCCCTGGCTTCCGGATCGTCCGTGCGCGCCGCGTCCGCCCGCAATCCGCGCGCCCGACGGCGAGAAAGACCGTTTCCTTATCGATCCCCTCTCGGTAGAGAGCCATGCCGGCCCTGCCCTTTCGTCCCGGCGGCGATGCGAGCTTTGAATAGATGTCCCTGATACCGACCTCCCGAGACTGGCGCCTGGCCAATGCCGATTTCATCAACGGCATTCGGCGCTGGCAGATCTGGTACCTGCTTGGCGTGAGCGACATTCGCCAGCGCTACAAGCGATCCCGGTTCGGCCAGTTCTGGATCACCTTCAGCATGGCGATCTTCATCGCCGGCATCGGCTTCGTGTATTCGTTCCTGTTTCACCAGCCGATTCATGAATATATCCCCTATCTCAGCATCAACTACATCGTCTGGTCGCTGATCTCGGGCATCATGACGGACGGAACGACGGCCTTCACGTCGTCGGCGGTGTTCCTGCGGCAGGACGCATTGCCGAGGACGGTGTTCGTGCTGCGGCTTCTGGTGCGAAACCTGATCGCGTTCGGCCATAACATCATCATCCTGCCGATCGTGTTCCTGCTGTTCGAGGTCGTGCCGTCGTGGACGGTGGTGCTCGCCATTCCCGGCCTGCTGTTGTTGCTGGTGGCGGGGTTCCTGCTCGCGCTGCTGTTCGGCCTGCTCTCGACCCGCTTCCGCGACCTGCCACAGATCATCCAGAACCTGATCCAGGTGCTGTTCTTCGTGACGCCGGTGATGTGGCGGCCGGACCAGATGGGCGGTCAGGTGCGGTTCGTGGTGGAGCTGAACCCCGTCGGCGCGTTCCTGCGCCTCGTGACCGAGCCCCTGCACGGGCAGGTTCCGGACCTGATGACCTACGGCTATGCCTTCGTCATCATCGCGGTGCTGTTCCTGCTGACGTGGCCGCTGTTCGCCCGCTTCCGCGCCCGCGTCGTCTACTGGCTGTGAAGCCCGCGCGCCGGAGCGCCGCGCGCGGGACCAATGGTCCGGCGTGCGCGGCAAGCCCCGGCCTTCCATTCCCGGGTGCCTTCAGGCCGGACGAAGCCGTCCGGCGGAAGGCGCTCCAAGCCTCATCTCTCCGAGGAGAGCACCCATGCCGTCGATCGACCTCGTCGATGCGTCCGTCGAAATTCCGATCTACAACGCCCGCGGCCGCTCGCTGAAGAGCAGCCTGCTGCGCACCGTCGGCGGTGCCGTCGCCAACGACGACAGCATCGTCAGGGTGATGGCGCTGCGCAATATCGACCTCAGCCTGCGTACCGGCGACCGTCTGGCGATCGTCGGCCACAACGGCGCCGGCAAGTCGACGCTGCTGCGCGTGCTCTCCGGGGCCTACGAGCCGTCGAGCGGCACCGCGGAGATCAACGGCAAGGTCGCCTCGCTGCTCGACATCACCATGGGCATGGACCCGGAACTGACGGGCTCCGAAAACGTGGTGCTGCGCGGTGCCTTCGTCGGGCTGTCGTTCGCGGAGGCCCGGCGGCGCATTCCGGAGATCGCGGCGTTCTCGGAACTCGGCGATTATCTCGACCTGCCGATGCGCACCTACTCGACCGGCATGGTGCTGCGGCTCGCGTTCGCGATCTCGACCATCTCCCGGCCGGACATCCTGCTGCTCGACGAGCTGATCAGCGTCGGCGACGCCGGCTTCGCCTCGAAGGCGCGCGGACGGCTGGAGGAGATGATGGAGGGCGCCGGCATTCTGGTGCTCGCCTCCCACGCGGAGAAGGAGCTGAAGCAATATTGCAACCGCGCGATCCTGCTGCGCGAAGGCCGCATCCACCATGCGGGATCCGTCGAGGACGTGCTCGACGTCTACAACACCGAGCGGCTGGAGCAGGCGCAGAACACGCCGCTCAAGCCCTGACCGGCGCACGCGCGGGAGACGGCGGACCGGACGGCCGTTTCCGACCGGCGGCGAACCCGCCGCCGATCGCGTGAAAGCCCGCCCCGCCCGGAGCGAAATCCGGACGGGACAGCCCCGAAGGGCCTCAGGCGATGCGCTTCAGCGCGTCCGCGACGCTCGCCACGATGGTGTCGATGTGGCTGCGCTCGACGATCAGCGGCGGCGACATGGCGATGATGTCGCCGGTGACGCGGATCAGCGTGTCTCGGCCGAAGCAATCCACCATCACGTCATAGGCGCGGGTGCCCGGGGCGCCCGGCCGCGATTCCAGCTCGACCGCGCCGACGAGGCCGATATTGCGGATGTCGATCACGTGCGGCAGGCCGCGCAGCGAGTGCAGCGCCTCTTCCCAGTAGGGCGCCATTTCGGCCGCCCGCGTGAGCAGCCCTTCCGCCGCGTAGATGTCGAGCGTCGCGAGGCCCGCGGCGCACGCCACCGGATGACCGGAATAGGTGTAGCCGTGGGCGAACTCGATGAGGTTCTCCGGCCCCTTCATGATGCCGTCGTAGATCGCCCGGCTCGCGAACACCGCGCCCATCGGCACCGAGCCGTTGGTGATGCCCTTGGCGGTGGTGAAGAGATCCGGCTTCACGCCGAAGAACTGCGACGCGAACGGCGTGCCGAGACGGCCGAAGCCGGTAATGACCTCGTCGAAAATCAGGAGGATGCCGTGCTTGTCGCAAATGGCACGCAGACGCTCCAGATAGCCCTTCGGCGAGATCAGCACGCCGGTCGAGCCGGCCATCGGCTCCACGATCACGGCGGCGATGGTCTCGGCGCCGTGGAGCGCGACCAGCCGCTCCAGATCGTCGGCGAGTTCCGCGCCGTGCTCGGGCTGGCCCCTGGTGAAGGCGTTGCGGGCGAGATCGTGGGTGTGGCGCAGGTGATCGGCGCCCGCGAGCTGCGGGAAAACGCGGCGGTTGCCGACGATGCCGCCGACGGTGATGCCGCCGAAGCCGACGCCGTGATAGCCGCGCTCACGGCCGATGAGGCGCGTGCGGGTGCCCTCGCCGCGGGCACGATGATAGGCGAGCGCGATCTTCAGCGCCGTATCGACCGACTCGGACCCGGAATTGGTGAAGAACACCCGGTCGAGTTCCGGAGGGGCGAGTTCGGCGAGCCGCTCCGCGAACTCGAACGCCAGCGGATGGCCCATCTGGAACGAGGGGGCGTAGTCGAGCGTGGTGAGCTGCCTGGCGACCGCGTCGGCGATGGTCTGGCGGCCGTGACCGGCGTTCACGCACCAGAGCCCCGCGCTGCCGTCGACGATGCGGCGCCCGTCAACGGTGATGTAGTGCATGCCCTCGGCGCCGGCGATCAGGCGGGGAGCCGCCTTGAACTGCCGGTTGGCGGTGAAGGGCATGAAATACGGGTCGAGATTGGGGGCGTTTCTGAGGGTGTGAGCGGTCATGCGTTCAGGCCTTCGGCGGTGACGAGGTGTGGTGCGGCGCCCGGCGGCGGGCCTCCGGGCACGGGTGCGGGCATCGCATAGGGCATCGCGCGCGGGCGACGATCCTGACCGCGATGGGGTCACGATCGAAACACGGCAACAAGCCCTTTTCTTGAGAATCGTAACAGCTTGATTTAATTGAGGCGGGAGTGGCATGTTTGCGCGATCCGAAACGGATCAACACGCGGCGGCTCGGTTCCCGGGCGGCGGCGCAGGTCTCGGCGGACCGAGAGCGGCCGCGAACCGCCGCCGGCGGCCGCGCCTGCGGGAGGAGACAGCGTGAGCGTCGATGTCGGCCACCGGCTGCGCTATGTGCGCACCCTCAACAAGCTGTCGCAGCGCGCGCTTTCCAAGCGGGCGGGCGTGACCAACTCGACGATCTCGCTGATCGAGTCGAATCAGCTCAACCCGTCCGTCGGCGCGCTGAAGCGCATCCTCGACGGCATTCCCATCGGGCTGGCGGAATTCTTCTCGCTGGAGCCGGCGGCGCCCCGCAAGGCGTTCTACCCGGCGGCGGAACTCGTGGAGATCGGCAAGGGGCCGATTTCCTACCGGCAGGTGGGCGACAACCTGTTCGGGCGGCAATTGCAGGTGCTGAAGGAGCGCTACGAGCCGGGCGCCGACACCGGCCGGGTGCCGCTGGTTCACGACGGCGAGGAAGGCGGCATCGTCGTGGCGGGGCGGCTTGAGGTCACGGTGGACGAGGAGCGGCGGATTCTGGGCCCCGGCGACGCCTATTATTTCGACAGCCGGCGGCCGCACCGCTTCCGCTGCCTCGGTCCCGAGCCGTGCGAGGTGGTCAGCGCCTGCACGCCGCCGACGTTCTGAAAGCGGGCGGACGATCGCGAAACACGCGGGCGGCGGGCTGTTTTCGCGGCGTGCCACGATTTTGATCATTTTCAAAACGAGGATGGCCCGGCCCCAAAGAGGGACCGGGCCAGAACCCGCGACGGGGCGGGGGCGACCGTCTGGGTTCCAAGGGCGACCGACCTTGACGAGCCGAGGGGCGGGGGCAGCCACGGCTTGTCGGGACTTTTCGGCCGTCCCTGACTGAATGAGCCGAAATCCGCGGAAATCCGCCGATTTCTCTGTCTCATCGCTTCCTAAACGCCGCCGGGTTTCGATCCCTACGGCGTTATGTGTGAATATTTCCCACAAATTTTGAACCGTGTAAATCCCGTTCCGGGCCGAAGGCGCGGGATATTTCCACGCAGCGGCGGCCTCCCGCCCGGCGTTCGCTTGTGCACATATGTTAAAATTCCACGCTAGCCGGGTGGCGCCGGGCGGCGCCGGAATTCGCACCGGAATTTGACCGGGCGCCCTTTTTCGGGCCGTGCTTCGCCCCTATGACAGGCGGAGAGACCGCCGGCCGCTTCCGGCCCAGCATCAGGAGATGGCCATGAAGCCGTTCTTCATCCTCATCAAGTGCGCCCTCGGCCGCTCCTACGAGGTCGCCGCCGCGATCGCCGACAGCGAAGTCGCCTCCGAGATCTACTCGATCGCCGGCGAGCACGATCTTCTGGTGAAGATCTATGTCGAGGACGGCACCGACATCGGCCACTTCGTCAACGAGCGGATCCACTGCGTGCCGGGCATCGTCGACACCCGCACCATTCCGACCTTCAAGGCGTTCTGAAGCGCCCTCGCGGTGCGTTCTCGCAAGGCGCGGCAATCGGCGCTTCGACATCGCGGGGCTTCCGCATTACATTGAATTCTACAAACTCGGACTTCGCTCCGACGGCCCCCGCCATGTTGCTGCGACATGCGCAACGACGAGAGCCGCCAGGCGCGCCCTGCGATCCGGCGGGCGGCGCATGAACGAAGGCGGCGAGCCGAGTCAGCGGCGCGAAGGAACGCGACGAATGGACTATCAGGCTTATTTCCAGGATGCCGTCGCGGCCCTGAAGACCGAGCGACGCTACCGCGTGTTCGCGGATCTCGAACGGATCGCCGGCCGATTCCCCTATGCCCTCTGGCGCAACGGCGCCGAGACCCGGGAAATCGTGGTGTGGTGCTCCAACGACTATCTCGGCATGGGCCAGCACCCCGCCGTCATCGGCGCCCTGCAGGATGCGGCCGAGCGCATGGGCGCCGGCGCCGGTGGCACGCGCAACATCTCCGGCACCAACCACCCGCTGGTCGAACTCGAGGCCGAACTCGCCGACCTGCACGGCAAGGAAGCCGCCCTCACCTTCACCTCCGGCTACGTTTCCAACGAAGCGGCGATCTCGACCATCGCCCGGTTGCTGCCGAACTGCCTGATCCTGTCGGACCAGCTCAACCACGCCTCCATGATCGCGGGCATCCGCAATTCCGGCGCGGCCAAGCAGGTGTGGCGCCACAACGATCTCGACCACCTCGAAAGCCTGCTGAAGGCCGCCGGACGCGACCGCGCCAAGCTGATCGCGTTCGAGTCGGTTTATTCAATGGACGGTGACGTCGCGCCGATCGGCGCCATCGCCGACCTCGCCGAGCGCTATGGCGCGATGACCTATCTCGACGAGGTCCACGCCGTCGGCATGTACGGCGCCCGCGGCGGCGGCATCGCCGAGCGCGACGGCGTGATGGACCGGATCGACGTGATCGAGGGCACGCTCGCCAAGGGCTTCGGCGTGCTCGGCGGCTACATCACCGGCACCCAGCCGCTGGTCGACGCGGTCCGGTCCTACGCGCCGGGCTTCATCTTCACCACTGCCCTGCCCCCGGCGCTCGCCGCGGCGGCGACCGCCTCGATCCGCCACCTCAAGGCCTCCTCGACCGAGCGTCGCGCCCAGCAGCGCCAGGCGCACCGCACCAAGGAAGTGCTGGCGGCCGCCGGCCTGCCGGTGATGCCGAGCAGCACCCACATCGTGCCGCTTCTGGTGGGCGATCCCGAACAGTGCAAGGCCGCGAGCGACCGCCTGCTCGAGGTGCACGGCATCTATATCCAGCCGATCAACTACCCGACCGTGCCGCGCGGAACCGAGCGGCTGCGCATCACGCCGACGCCGTTCCACGCCGACGAGTTCATCGAGCAACTGACCGGCGCCCTCCTCGAAGTCTGGCAGACGCTGGGGCTGTCGCGCGAGCGGCCGGCGAGCTTCGACGACCACCTGTCGCATCCGACCTACGCCATCTTCCGGTCGGCGGGCGGCTGACGGCGAACGACGACCATTCCGGTTCGGGAATGCGCCGCGGGGACCTCTCCGCGGCGTTTTGCTTTGCGCCGGCGCTCCAGAACATGTCCCGTTCAGATCACGCGATGTGAACGACGCGGACGGGCTCGACGGTTTGCGTGTGGAGTGACTTCGGAGCGATCGGATGAGGTCGTCCGATCGGAAGGCGTTCAGCGCGCGGCGCCGACGCCCGCGAGGCGGATCGCCACCGGCACGCAAACCAGCAGCAGAACGAGCCGGACGAGCTGATGCGTGGCGACGAAGGCGGGATCGGCGCCGAGCAGCATCGCGAGCGCCGTCATGGCGTCGATGCCGCCGGGAGCGAAGGCGAGCAGCGCCATGGCCATCGTCGCCGACGTCGTCGCGACCACAGCCATGGCACCGGCGAGCGACACCGCGAGGCCGACGACCAGCGCGCCGCAGGACACGACCGCGAGCCCGGCGAACGCTCTGAGGCCGATGCCGCCGATGCGGCTTCCCGTGAGCGCGCCGAGGCAGACGAAGCCCGGCACCAGCAGCCACATCGGCAGCGGCAGCGCCGGCACCGCGCCGGTGCCGTGAAGGAGCGCACTCGCGAGGAAGGCGCCCGTGAGCATGCCCGCCGGAACGCCCAGCCGTCCGAACGCGAGGCCGGCGACGGCACCGCAGGCGATGAGGAGGGCGACGTCGGGAAGGCCGGCATGAAGGGCGGGAAAGGCGAGATCGACAGCCGTCTCTGCGGCCGGACCGCCGACGAGAAGCGGCAGCACCGCGACCAGGGTGAGAAGCCGGATCGACTGGGAGGTGGCGACGCGCTTGATGTCGGCCGGGCTCTGGACGGCGACGGCCATCACGTAGGAGAGCGCGCCGGGGATGCTGGCATAGAACGCCGTCGCCCTGTCCCACCGCGCGACGCCGCGCAGGAACAGGTAGCTGCCCCAGACGACGCCGGCGACCACGATCGGCAGAAGCGCCAGCGAGATCGGCCACTCGCGCACCCGGTGGATCGTCTCGGGCGTGATGCCCGTGCCCATGGAGACACCGAGAACGCAGAACACCACCGCGCGCAGGCCGAGCGGCACATGCGCCCTGAGCCCGGCGAGGGACGCGACGGCGACCGCGATCGCCGCGCCGCCGAGCCAGGCGGCCGGAAGGTCGATCCAGTCGAAGGCGAGCCCGCCGGCGGCGGCGACCGCGAGCGTCGGCACGGTGCGCCGCAGGGAGGCGCCGAGGCGACGGCCGAAAGCACCGGCCCGGAGCCTGAGACGGGCTGACGGTCCCGGTTTCTGTTCCCGCACCGGATTGTTCCGAAAACCTGTCCCCACTTTTCGGTCCGATGCTCCCGGTTTGTGTTCCCGCATCGGATTGTCCCGAAAACCGCCAGGAGATGAAGCCGGGCCAAGCCGGCAGGTGGGTGAAAGACGACACCGCCATAGCCTCCGCAGACGCGGAAAGCGATGACGGGCGGAGGTGGCTCGGTCGCCCGCAACCCGAGACGGACGCCCGACACCTATGGCTGCGGCTCAACCTGTTGCGGCTCGACCAGTTGTTCCTCGATCTTGCGCACGACCCGGCCCATCGCGCCGAGATAGCGCGCCGCCGCCGCTTCGATGCTCATGGCCGAGGCGAGATAGACGAGCCCGAGACAACCCATTAGCCCGGTTCCGCCGCGAATGGGCAGGGCGAGGCCGGCCATCTTCGATTCGTCGGACCAGCTCATGTAATTCTGTCCATAGCCGCGCTCGACCACGCGGGCCAGCATGTCGTCGAGCGCCGCGCGGTCGCGGGCGAGCCGGTATTCGGGCTGCGGACGGCGGGCGAGCAGATCGATGATGCTGTCCCGCTCCGTCGCGGGGCAGAAGGCGAGATAGGCCGTGCCGCTCGCCGTCTGCAACATCGGCATCCGCCGCCCGATCATCGAGCGGTGGAACGACAATTTGCTGAAGCGGTGGGTCGTCTCGCGCACCACCATGGCATCGACGTCGAACGTGCAGAGGTCGGTCGGCCAGACCACCTCCTTCAGCAACTGCCCGAGCAGCGGCGAGGCGAGCGTGGAGATCCAGTGCTCGTCGCGGAAACCCTCGCTGAGTTCGCGGACCCGCAGGTCCAGGCAATAGCGCCCGTCTGATTCGCTCCGGCGCACATAGCCTTCGGCCTGAAGGGTCTCCAGCAGCCGCTGGACAGTGGTGCGGTGCAGCTTTGTCAGCTCCGCGAGGCGCCCGACGCTGGCGCCGCCATCGACGCGGTTGAGCGCGTTGAGCAGCGCAAGGCCGCGGCTGAGCCCGCGCACCATCTTGTAAGGGCTTTGTTCCGTCATCGCGCCCGAACTCCCAACCCGGCTCCCGCTCCGAAACGCCGCGATTCCGGTCGCGGCTTCGGCTTCCGGGGTCTGCACCGGAAGTCTGCACCGGATCGACCTCGTGCACCAGGTGCACACATGGCGGGTTTCATATTCCGCTCGCCGCACCGCTGCGCTTACACTCACCTTGTTCAAAATAAAGAACGCGACCGGCAGGGAGGAGCATGCCACGCATCAGCGTCGGCTGCCCGATGTCACGGTCGAGGGAGCCACAATGACAATCAAGCTGAAGTGCCTTTCGCACACGCCTCTGCGTGGGCTCAACGATCCTGCTGCCGATGTCGTGGCGGAAGTTGACGCGGTGCTTGCCGCCGCCCGCGCGGATGTGGAGAAATTCGATCCGGAACTGATCGTCATCTTCGCGCCGGATCATTATAACGGGCTCTTCTACGATCTCATGCCGCCGTTCGTGATCGCGACGCACGCGGACTCGGTCGGGGATTATCGGACGCTGTCCGGCCCCCTCTCCGTCGACCGTGAAATGGCGCAGGAGATGGCGGGCTTCATCCTCGACCACGACGTCGACATCGCGCTCTCCCACCGCCTTCAGGTCGATCACGGCTGCACCCAGACCCTGGAAGAGCTGACAGGCAGCCTCACGCGCTATCCGGTCGTCCCGATCATCATCAATTCGGTCGCGCCGCCCTTCGCGCCCTATCGGCGGGTTCGCCGTCTCGGCGAGGTGGTGGGCCAGTTCATCGCGACGCTCGACAAGCGCGTGCTGATCGTGGGAACCGGCGGCCTTTCCCATGAGCCGCCCGTGCCGCTGCTCGACGGCGCCCCGGAGGCCGTCGGCGAATTCCTGATCTGCGGACGCAATCCCACGCCGGAGGCGCGGGCCGCCCGGCAGGAGCGCACCATCGCCGCCGGCAAGATCTACGGCACGGCCCTTTCCGCGCAGACCCCTCTCAACGCCGAGTGGGATCAGGCCTTCATCGATCTGCTCCTCAGCGGGCGGCTCGAGGCCGTCGACGATTTCAGCATCGAGGACATCTCGGAGGAAGCGGGCCGCTCCACCCACGAGGTGCGCACCTGGGTCGCGGCGTTCGCCGCCCTCGCCGCCGCGCGCGGCCCTTACGAGGCCCGCCGCGACTATTACCGGCCGATCAACGAATGGATCGCCGGCTACGGCGTCATGAGCGCCGAACCGCGCTGATCGCGACGGCCCGCGTCCGAGACCGAAGATCGGAGAACACCATGTTGGACAGACTGAAAACCACGCCCACCGAGGCGGAGATCGTCGCGCGCGCCGAAGCCATGATTCCGTGGCTGCGGGAGAAGGCCGATGCGGTCGAGAAGGCGCGCATGGTGCCGGCCGACACCATCGCGGCGTTCCAGGAAGCGGGGTTCTTCCGCATCCTGCAGCCGCGGCGCTGGGGAGGCTACGAAATGAGCCCCAACGTGCTCAACCGGGTGCTGATGGAACTCGGCCGCGGCTGCCCGTCGAGCGCCTGGAACGTCATGGTGCTCGGTGTCCATCCGTTCGAGGTGGGCCTGCTCGACCCGAAGTGCGGAGAGGAATTGTGGGGCGAGGATTCGAGCCGCCTGGTCTCCTCCTCCTACGCCCCGTTCGGCACGGTGAAGGCGGTCGAGGGCGGCTATCTCCTGAACGGCGACTGGCTGACGTCGAGCGGCTGCGACCACGCCTCGGGCGGCGCCTTCCTGGGCGGCCGCCTGAGCGAGAACGGCGAGATGGTGTTCCGCTCCTTCTGGGTCCAGGCGAGCGATTTCGAGATCGTGGACGACTGGTTCGTCGTCGGGCTGGCCGGCACGGGCAGCAAGAAGCTGGTGGTGAAGGACGCCTTCGTGCCGGCCTATCGCAGCCACGTCATCGCCGATTATGGCGAGAAGAGCCACGGACACGTCGACGACCTCTACAAGATGCCGTTCTTCTATGTGTTCTACGCCGCCGTCTCGTCGGTCATCGTCGGCATGGCGCGCGGCATGGTCGATCTCTACATCGAACACATGAAGCCGCGGCAGAACCTGAACCAGGCTGTCGGGGCCGCGGTGAACGACCCGTTCATCAAGGCGCGTCTCGGCGAAGCGTCCGCGAAGATCCTCGGCGCCGCCACCCGCATCCTGCACAACACCGACGAGGCCTGGAGCTACGCCGCCCGCGGCGAACTCGTGCCGCTCGACGTTCGGGTTCGCCACTTCGCCACCAACCAGTTCACCGGGGGCGAGTGCTTCGACGCCGCGCACATGATCTTCAAGAAGACCTCGACGCGCGGGGTGTGGCTGAACAATCCGATGCAGCGCCAGCTCCGCGACATTCTCGTTGGCGCCAATCACATCACCCAGAACCAGGACAATATCGGCGATCTTCTGGGCGGCCAGATGCTCGGCAATCCGATGCCCGCCGCCAATCCCTTCGGCGTGCGGCCGTGAACGCCGAGATCGCCGCGGCGCGCGGCCACATCAACCAGCGGCTCGACTGGACGTCGAACGAACGGCTCGGCCTGCTGCCGACCGTTCGCGCCGAGGATCACCGGCTCGGGATGCGCCAGCTCGCCGCCGGCGTCTCCATCATCACCACCCGCTGCGGCGAAACCCCGGTCGGCCTCACCGCCACCGCGGTGTGTTCGGTGACGGTCGATCCGCCGCGGATGGTGGTGCTCGTCAACAAGAAGGTCGCCGCGGCGGATGCCATCCTCGCGAGCGGCGCGCTGTGCATCAACGTGCTGTCGGCGGAGCAGGCGCAGCTTGCCCGGGTCTTCGCCGGCATGGTCGAGGGCGTCCACGGTCCGGCCCGGTTCGATTACGGCCGGTGGGGAACCCGCGTCACCGGCGCGCCGGTGCTCGAAGGCGTGCTCGCGAGCTTCGATTGCCGGGTGATCAAAGTCTTCGACGAAAGCACGCACCACGCGCTTCTGTGCGACGTGCTCGACATCTCCGAGCCGCCGGGCGGAGAGCCCCTGATCTACGTGAACGGCACCTTCTGCCGCGTCAGCCCTCTGGAATCCTGCGAATGAGCGAAGTCTTCACCGAGGCGGCCACGAGCCGCTTCGTCCGCGTGCGCGAGGGCGCGGGCGACCTCAACATCCACTATAACGATTGCGATCCCGGCGACGCCCGGGAGACGGTGGTGATGCTGCACGGCTCGGGCCCCGGCGCGTCGGGGTGGGCCAATTTCAACCGCAATATCGAGCCGCTGACGGACGCGGGCTACCGCGTCGTCCTCGTCGACTGTCCCGGCTGGAGCAAGAGCGACACCATCGTCAGCACGGGGTCGCGCTCGAACCTCAACGCCCGCGTTCTTGCGGGCGTCGTCGATGCGCTGGAGCTCGACCGCGTCCACCTCGTCGGCAACTCCATGGGCGGCCACAGCGCGGTCGCCTTCGCGCTCGACCATCCTGCGCGGGTGGGCCGGCTGATCCTGATGGGCGGGGGCACCGGCGGCGCGAGCCCGTTCACGCCGATGCCGACAGAGGGCATCAAGCTCCTCAATGCCGTCTACCGCGCGCCCACCATCGAGAACCTGAAGGCGATGATGAACATCTTCGTCTTCGATCCGGGCAGGCTCACCGAGGAGCTGTTCCAGGCGCGTCTCGAAAACATCCTGAAGCGCCGCGATCATCTGGAAAGCTTCGTCGAGAGCCTCGATCGCAACCCGAAGCAGTTCCCCGATTTCGGGTCGCGGCTCGCTGAGATCACGGCGCCGACGCTGGTCGTGTGGGGCCGCAACGACCGCTTCGTGCCGATGGACGCGGGGCTGCGCCTGATCGCGGGCATCCCGAATTCCGAACTCCACGTCTTCAACAATTGCGGCCACTGGGTGCAGTGGGAACACGCCGCGGCGTTCAACGCGCTGGTGCTCGGCTTCCTGGCAAGGGGGGCGGCATGAGCGCGGACCCCATCGCCGCCGCGGCAGACCGCCTTTACGAGGCGGCACGCACCGGCCATCCCTGCGAGCCGGTGCGCGACCTCATCGGCCTCGACCTCGATGCCGCCTATCGCGTCCAGTTCCTCAATACCCGGCGCGCCACCGAGGCCGGGCGACGGCTCGTCGGGCGCAAGATCGGCCTCACCTCCCGCGCGGTGCAGCAGCAGCTCGGCGTCGACCGGCCCGATTTCGGGGTGCTGTTCACCGACATGGAATATGGCGACGGCGAGGAGATCCCGTTCGACCGCCTGCTCCAGCCGAAGGCGGAGGCGGAGGTCGCCTTCGTCCTGAAGGCCGACGTGCTCGCCCCCGACGCGACCCCGACCGAGATCTGCCGGGCGGTGGATTATGTCGTCCCGGCGATCGAGATCGTCGGCAGCCGCGTCCGGAACTGGGACATCCGCATCTCCGACACCATCGCCGACAACGCATCGAGCGGCTGCTACGTCGTGGGCGGGCCGCTGCGGCGCCTGGAGGGCCTGGATCTTCCGGCGCTCGGCATGACGCTCGCGCGCAACGGGGTCGCGGCGTCTCACGGCAACGGGGCCGCCTGCCTCGGCAATCCGATCAACGCGGTGGTCTGGCTCGCGCGCACCTGCGCCGCCCTCGACATGCCGCTGCGCGCCGGCGACGTGGTGCTGAGCGGTGCGCTCGGGCCGATGGTTCCGGTCGCCCCCGGCGACCGCCTCGAAGCCCGCATCGCCGGCCTCGGTGCCGTGACCGTGTCGATCGGCGCGGCCGCTCTTTCGGAGAAAGCCCCATGACGACGCGTAAACTGAAAGCGGCGATCATCGGGTCGGGGAATATCGGCACCGACCTGATGATCAAGATCATGCGGATGTCGCGGCACCTCGAAATGGGCGCCATGGTCGGCATCGATCCCAATTCCGACGGTCTCGCCCGCGCGGCGCGCCTCGGCGTGCCGGTGACGCACGAGGGCATCGCCGGCCTCACCCGCCTGCCCCATTACCGCGACATCGCCGTGGTGTTCGACGCGACCTCGGCCAAGGCGCACATCGCCAACAACGCGGTGCTGCAGAAGGACGGCAAGAAGGTCATCGATCTCACGCCGGCGGCGATCGGGCCGTTCACGATCCCGGCGGTCAACGGCGAGGCGAGCCTCGACGCGCCGAACATCAACATGGTGACCTGCGGCGGCCAGGCGACCATTCCGATGGTGTATGCGGTGCGCCGCGCCACCGACCGCGTGATCTGGGGCGAGATCGTCGCCTCGATCTCCTCGCGCTCGGCCGGACCCGGCACCCGCGCCAACATCGACGAATTCACCGAGACGACGTCGAAGGCGATCGAGGTGCTCGGCGGCGCCGAACGGGGCAAGGCGGTCATCATCCTGAACCCGGCCGAGCCGCCCCTCATCATGCGCGACACGGTCTTCACCCTCAGCCAGGGCGGCGACCGCGACGCCATCGAGGCCTCCATCCTCGACATGGTGGAAACCGTCCGCGCCTACGTGCCGGGCTACCGGCTCAAGCAGCGGGTGCAGTTCGAAACCGTCGGCGACAATGCGCCGGTGCGGATTCCGGGCTTCGGCCCCGCGACCGGGCTGAAGACGACGATCATGCTCGAGGTCGAGGGCGCCGCGCATTATCTGCCGGCCTATGCCGGCAATCTCGACATCATGACCTCCGCCGCCCTGGTCTCCGCCGACCGGTGGGCGGGACGGATCCTTGCGAAGGACGCCGCGTGATGGCCCGACCCGACAAGACCAAACTCTACGTCCAGGACGTGACCCTGCGCGACGGCATGCACGCGGTCCGCCACCAGTACGATCTCGCGACCACGAGGGCGATCGCCCGCGCGCTCGACCGGGCCAGGGTCGATGCCATCGAGATCAGCCACGGCGACGGCCTCAGCGGCGCGACCTTCAATTACGGCTTCGGCGCCCACGGCGACGCCGAATGGATCGCCGCCGTGGCCGGGGAATGCAGCCATGCCGTCGTCACGGTGCTGCTGCTGCCCGGCATCGGCACGGTGCACGACCTGAAGGCCGCCTACGATGCCGGCGCGCGCTCGGTGCGCGTCGCCACCCATTGCACCGAGGCCGACGTGTCGCGCCAGCACATTGAGGCGGCGCGCGCCCTCGGCATGGATACCGCGACCTTCCTGATGATGGCGCACATGATCCCGCCCGAGGCGCTGGCGGAGCAGGCGAAGCTGATGGAGAGCTACGGGGCGGAATGCGTCTACGTAACGGATTCCGCCGGCGCCCTGCTGCCGGAGGACTACACCGCCCGGGTGCGGGCGCTGCGCGACGCGCTGAAGCCCGAGACGGAGATCGGCGTCCATACCCACCACAATCTCACCCTCGGGGTGGCGAACGCCGTCGCCGGGATCGAGGCCGGCGCCGTCCGCGTCGACGCCTCCCTCGCCGGCATGGGTGCCGGCGCCGGCAACGCGCCGCTCGAAGCGCTCGTCGCCGTGCTGAAGCGCAAGGGCCTCGAAACCGGCTGCGACCTCAACGCGCTGATGGATGCCGCCGACGATCTCGTCCGTCCGCTCCAGGACCGGCCGGTGCGGGTGGACCGGGAAAGCCTCTCGCTCGGCTATGCCGGGGTCTATTCGAGCTTCCTGCGCCATGCCGAGAACGCCTCCGCGCTCTACGGCGTCGATACCCGCGACATCCTCGCCGAACTCGGCCGCCGCCGCATGGTCGGCGGACAGGAGGACATGATCGTCGACGTCGCTCTCGACCTCGCCGCGCGCAGGGACGCGGCGGCCTGACACTCAAGGCGCGCGGGTCTAGTCCATCCCGCGCGCTGCCCACCGACACTAAAACCGCCGGGCCTCAAGGTCACGGCGGACGCCAAGAACAAGCGGCTGCAAAGCGCCGCGCTGACCGGAGGAAAATGCCGTGACGAAGGCGATGAAAGCGCCCGCCGCAAGCGGGCGCGTGCTCCTGTACGTATTTCTGGCGGCCATCATCGAAGGGTTCGACCTTCAGGCCGCCGGCATCGCCGCGCCCAAGATCGGGCCGGCGTTCAGCATGTCGCCGCAGCAGATGGGGCTGTTCTTCTCGTCGGCGACGTTCGGCCTGATGTTCGGCGCGCTCGCCGGCGGCTACGCGGCCGATCGCTGGGGCCGGCGCGCGGGATTGACGTTCGCCCTCGGGGCGTTCGGCTTCGCCTCGATCGCGACCGTGCTTGCGACATCGGTCGAATCCCTGATCGTGCTGCGTTTCATCACCGGCCTCGGTCTCGGCGGCGCGCTGCCGAACCTCGTCTCCATCGCCGCCGAGGCGGTGGGACCGGAGCGCAAGGGGCGCGCGGTGGCGCTGATGTATGCCGGCATGCCGCTCGGGGCGGCGGTCGCGAGCCTCGTCGCCCTGCTCGGCTTCCATGGCGGGGACTGGCGGTCGATCTTCCTCGTCGGCGGATTGCTGCCGCTGCTGCTGGTGCCGTTCATCTATCTCGGCCTGCCGGCGATGAAGATCACCCGGGGCGCGAACGCGCCGAAGATGCCGTGGACCGTGGTGTTCCGGCGCGACGCCATGGCGGCGACGCTGCTGCTCTGGAGCGCGTTCTTCCTCGGCCTCCTCGTCGTCTATCTCCTGATGAACTGGCTGCCGCAATTGCTGGTGGCGCAGGGCTTCTCCCGGGACGAGGCGTCGCTCGCGCTCATCCTCTACAGCCTCGGCGGCGCCGTCGGCAGCCTGCTCGGCGGGCGCGTGCTCGACAGCGCCCACCGCGTCGCGGCCATCGCCGCGAGCTTCGCCTTCGTCGCGGCGATCCTCGCGCTGCTCGGCGTTCTCACGCCGGCCCTCTCCACCATGCTCGCGACGGTGACGCTCGCCGGCATCGGCGTTCTCTGCGTCCAGTCGATCCTCTACGGGATCGCGCCGCAATGCTATCCGGCCGAGATCCGGGGCACCGGCGTCGGCGTGGTGGTGGCGGTCGGACGGCTCGGATCGATGGTCGGCCCGCTGCTCGCGGGCCTGCTCGTCGCCCAGGGCAGCACGCCGAGCGGCATCATGCTGGTGCTCGTGCCGATCATCCTCGCCTGCGGCATCGGCACGCTCGCCCTCGTCGCCGCCCGCTTCCGCCCGGTCCTTGCGTGAAGCCGTGCTTGCGTGAAGCGGTGCTTGCGTGAAACGGTCGCCGCCTGACCGGGTGGGGAAGCTTTTCGCATCGCACATGAGGGGGCCATCCGGCCCCCTCGTCGGCGCCGGGGTCGAGGATCGTCCGATCCCGCGCGACGGTGACCGGCGGCCGGAATGCCCCTCGGGGCGCCATCGTCACGGCGCCATTCTGCGGATGGCGTCCGGAACGTCATATCCCCAAGTGCCGTAAATCCGGGCGATCACCTCCGCCATCAAGGCGATCTCGGGGGAGTGGTCGCCGACGCGAACGCTCATGATGATCGGCGACGTGGGGCGTTCGACGAGATCGCGGTAGCACACCCCCTCCACCTGGAAGGTGCGGACCGATTCCGGGACGATGGCGATGCCCTCCTCCGCCGCGACGAGGCCGATCGCGATCTGGAGCTCGCGGGCTTCGTGGCCGATGCGCACGGCGACGCCGTGATCGTGGAGAAGCCGCAGAACCTGATCGGCATAGCTCGGGCGCGGCTGACGGGGATAGAGCACCACCGGCTGGCCCTCGAAGTCCTGCAACGACAGCGCCCCCTCCTTCAGCGCGAGCGGATGACCGGCCGGGATGGCGGCGATCAGGCGCTCCTGGCGCAGCACGATCCGCCGCACGGCGTCGTCCTCGAAGCTGATCCGGCCGAAGCCGACATCGATGCGGCCCTCCTTGAGGGCACTGATCTGCTCCAGCGTGACGAGTTCGACGAGGGAGAGATCGAGATTGTGCGTGGATGCGCGGAAATCGCGGATGATCTGCGGCAGACGGGCAAAGATGGTCGAGGCGACGAAGCCGATCGCGAAGCGGCGGCGTTCGGCGACGACGGCCCGGCCCACCATCTCCCGCATTTCGGCGACCCGGCCGAGCACCTGGGACGCCTGTTCGAGCACCAGCCGGCCGATGGGCGTGAGCTGCAGGGGGCGCGCGGCGCGGTCGAACAAAGGGGCGCCGATTTCGGCCTCGAGCTGCTGGATCTGCCGGCTGAGCGGCGGCTGGGCGATGTTGAGCCGCGCCGCCGCGCGGGTCACGTTCCGCTCCTCGGCGACGGTCACGAAATAACGGAGCTGCCGCAGGTCCATCGCTGCCTCCATACCCTTTAGGTATGGAGTACGGACCCAATCGGTCTTTGGCAAGGGCAGGCCGCGCCCGTAAGGTTGCGGTCAGAACAGCCAAAACCCCGATACCGAGACGGTTCCCGTGCCCGACGCCATCACCCTCGCTTCGATCGAAACGCTCATCGTCGATCTGCCGACGATCCGGCCCCATGTGCTGGCGATGGCGACGATGCACCGGCAATCGATCGTGCTGGTGCGCCTGCGCGGTTCCGACGGGATCGAAGGCATCGGCGAAGGCACGACGATCGGCGGCCTGAGCTACGGCGACGAGAGCCCGGAAGGCATCAAGCTCGCGATCGATACCTATATCGTTCCGGTGCTGCGCGGATGCGATCTCGGACGGATCACGGCGACGATGGCGGCGATCGGCCGCCACGTGAAGGGCAACGTCATCGCCAAGTGCGCGGTCGAAACGGCGCTGATCGATGCGCTCGGCAAGCGTCTCGGCCTGCCGGCGTCGCACCTGATCGGCGGCGGCCCGGTGCGCGACCGGCTGCCCGTCGCCTGGACGCTGGCGAGCGGCGACACGGGGCGAGACATCGCGGAGGCCGAGGCCATGCTCGACGCCCGCCGCCACGACATCTTCAAGCTGAAGATCGGCAAGCGTGCCGTGCGGGAAGACGTGGCGCACGTCGCCGCCATCAAGCGCGCCCTGGGCGACCGGGCGAGCGTGCGCGTCGACGTCAACCAGGGCTGGAACGAAACCGACGCCGATCTCGGCATGGCGCTGCTTCAGGACGCCGGCATCGACCTTGTCGAGCAGCCCGTTTCGCGCCGCGCCCGCGCCGCGCAGGCCCGCCTTTCCGCCCGCCACCGCATCCCGATCATGGCGGACGAATCCCTCGGCGGCGCGGCGGAGGCGTTCGATGTCGCGGCGTCGGGCGCGGCGCGGGTGTTCTCGGTCAAGATCGCGCAATCTGGCGGCCTCCATGCCGCGCACGCCGTCGCCACCATCGCGGGTGCCGCGGGCATCGGCCTCTACGGCGGCACGATGCTGGAAGCCGGCGTGGGCACCGCGGCCTCCGCCCATCTGTTCGCGAGCCTGTCGACACTCGATTGGGGCACCGAGCTGTTCGGCCCGCTGCTGCTGACCGACGAGATTCTGGCGGAGCCCCTCACCTACCGGGATTTCGCCCTCGACGTCCCGACCGGTCCCGGCCTCGGGGTGGTGCTCGACGAGGACAAGGTCGCGCATTACCGGCGCGACCGCACCGCCCCCAATCTTCATGTGGTGGAGACGAGCACGGATGCTCTTCAAAGTGGAAATGGACATCACCATCCCGCCCGGGTTCGATCCTGACGGGCTGGACCGGCTCAAGGCGGCGGAGAAGGCGCGCTTCCAGGAGCTTCAGCGCGCCGGAACCTGGCGGCACATCTGGCGGGTGGTCGGCCGCTACGCGAACGTCAGCATCTTCGATGTCGAGAGCAACGCGCACTTGCACGACATCCTGACCACCCTGCCGCTCTACCCCCTCATGACGATCACGGTGACGGCACTCTGCCGCCATCCCTCGACCATCCACGACGACGACCGCTGAAAGCGGCCGCGCGCACAACGATAAACGGAGGAAATCCCATGAACGAAGGCTTCGTGAAGACCCCGGAGATCCAGGCCCTGCTCGACCGCGTTGCCGGTGTCGGCGTCCCCGACGGCAACGCGCGGGCGAAGGCCATCGTCCGCGATCTCGTCGAGCATCTCATGGTTCTCGTCGCCCGCTACGAGATCAGCGAGGACGAGGTCTGGCAGGCGGTGAACTTCCTTCAGAAGGGCGCGGGCGAGTTCGGCCTCATCATGCCGGGCATCGGCCTCGAGCATTTCATCGACCTCTATCTCGACGCCCGCGACGCCGAGGCCGGCAAGATCGGCGGCACGCCGCGCACCATCGAAGGCCCGCTTTATGTCGCCGGGGCGCCGCTGGTCGACACCGGAGCGAACCTGACCCAGGACCCGGACGACACCACCACGCTCTACATGACCGGCCGCATCTTCGGGCCGGACGGCGAGGCGGTGAAGGACGCCATCGTCCACGTCTGGCATGCGAACTCGAAGGGCTTCTACTCGCACTTCGATCCGACCGGCGAGCAGACCCCGTTCAACAACCGCCGCCGGCTGCGGGCGGCCGAGGACGGAACCTATTCCTTCCATTCGAAGATGCCGAAGGGCTACTCGGTGCCGCCGAACGGCGCCACCGACCAGCTGATGCAGCTTCTCGGCCGGCACGGCAACCGTCCCGCCCACGTCCATTTCTTCATCGAGGCGCCGGGCTATCGCCGTCTGACGACGCAGATCAATTTCGGCGACGATCCCTTCGCCAAGGACGATTTCGCGTTCGGGACCCGCGAGGGCCTGCTGCCGGTGCCGAACCGCCAGGGCGACAGCGCCCACGTCGCATTCGACTTCCATCTGCAGCGTGCCGACAGCGGCGACGACGAGCGCTTCTCGGCCCGCGAACGCCTCAGCGTCGCCGCCTGAGCCGGACGGGGGGACGGCCGATGACCATGGACGCGCTTCGCCAACGCATCGAAGGCGCGGTTGTGGACGATCCCGACGGCGGCACCTTCCGCTGTCGCCGGGACGTCTTCACCGACCCGGAGATCTTCGCGCTCGAGATGGAGCACATCTTCGAGGGAAACTGGGTCTATCTCGCCCACGAGAGCCAGATCCCCGAGCCGAACGACTATTACACGACCAGCATCGGCCGGACGCCGATCCTCATCACGCGCGGCAAGGACGGCGAGCTCCACGCCTTCATCAACGCCTGCGCCCATCGCGGCGCCACGCTGTGCCGCCGCAAGCACGGCAACAAGGGCAGCTTCACCTGTCCGTTCCACGGCTGGACCTTCAGCAACGCGGGCAAGCTGCTGAAGGTGAAGGATGCCAGGACCGGCGGCTATCCCGAGAGCTTCGACGTCGACGGATCGCACGACCTGACCCCGCTCGCCCGGTTCGCGGACTATCGCGGCTTCCTTTTCGGCAGCCTGAGAAGCGACGTCGAACCGCTCGAAGACCATCTCGGCGGCACCCGCGTCATCATCGACCAGATCGTCGATCAGGCGCCGGACGGCATCGAAGTGCTGCGCGGCAACTCGTCCTACGTCTTCGACGGCAACTGGAAGCTCCAGATCGAGAACGGTGCCGACGGCTATCACGTCAGCACCGTGCACTGGAACTATTCGGCGACGATGGGACGGCGCAACTATGCCGAAGAGGGCACGAGGACCGTCGACGCCAACGGATGGTCGAAGAGCGTCGGAGGCGTCTATGCGTTCGAGCACGGCCATATCCTGCTGTGGACCCGGCTGCTGAACCCCGAGGTTCGGCCGATCCACGGGCATCGGGAAGCCCTGGCGGCCCGGGTCGGGGACGAGCGCGCCGCGTTCATCGTCGGCCAGACGCGCAATCTCTGCCTCTATCCCAACGTCTATCTGATGGATCAGTTTTCCACCCAGATCCGGGTGGTGCGCCCCATCAGCGTCGACCGGACCGAGGTCACGATCTTCTGCTTCGCCCCGAAGAACGAAAGCGCCGAGGACCGACGCCTGCGCATTCGCCAGTACGAGGATTTCTTCAACGTCAGCGGCATGGGGACGCCCGACGATCTGGAGGAGTTCCGGGCCTGCCAGACGGCCTACGCGGGGGCGGGCGCGTTGTGGAACGATCTCAGCCGCGGCGCGACGCGCTGGATCGACGGCCCCGACGACAATGCGCGGGCCATGGGCCTGAAGCCGCTGCTGAGCGGCGAACGCAGCGAGGACGAAGGGCTGTTCCTGCGTCAGCACGAATACTGGGCACAGGCGCTGATCGCCGGCCTCGAGCGGGGCGGTGGAGACGACGGAGCGGCCGCCGCTCCGTGCGCCGAGGAAGGGAGGGACGCGGCATGAGTTCCGCACATGCCAGGTCAGTACCTGCCGGGTCAGTATCCGCCGGGCCGGTCGCTGCCGCGACGCCCGATCGCGAGACGGTGCTCGCCTTCCTTCATCGCGAGGCGCGCCTGCTGGACGATCGGGAATGGGACGAATGGCTGACGTGCTATTCGCCGCGTGCGACGTTCTGGATGCCGAGCTGGGACGACGACGACCGGCTGGTCGAGGATCCGCAGCGTCACGTCTCGCTGATCTATTATCCCAACCGGGAAGGACTCGAGGATCGGGTCTTTCGCATCAAGACCGAACGCTCCGGCGCGAGCACGCCGGAGCCGCGCACCGTCCACATGATCGCGAATGTCGAGATGCTGGCCACCCGCGCCGGCGAGATCGATGTCCGCTTCAACTGGCACACCCTCAGCCATCGCTACATGAAGACGGACCACTTCTTCGGGACGTCCTTCTATACGCTCGATGTGACCGGTGAGAGCCCCTTGATCTCGGCGAAGAAGGTCGTTCTGAAGAACGACTACATCCGTCAGGTCATCGACGTCTATCACATCTGAGCCGCGATACGGCCCGCAAGAGGCTTCGCATGACCTATCGCATCGCACTGAATTTCGAAGACGGAGTGACCCGCTTCATTGAATGCGGCGAGGGCGAGAGCGTCCTCGACGCCGCCTACCGCCACAAGATCAATCTGCCGATGGATTGTTCCGACGGGGTGTGCGGGACCTGCAAATGCCGGTGCGAATCCGGCAGCTACGACCTCGGCGCGGATTTTCTGGAGGAGGCGCTGACGGCGGACGAGGCGGGCGACCGCCTCGTCCTGACCTGCCAGATGAGGGTGAAGTCCGATTGCGTGATCTCGGTGCCGGTGCCCTCGTCGGCCTCCAAGGTGAAGCCGGTCGAGCATTGGGCGACCGTCCGGGCGGTCGACCGGGTGTCGGAGAGCGCCCTGGTGCTGCGCATCGCGCCCGACGACGCCCGCGCGCTGGACTTCCTGCCCGGCCAGTATGTGAACCTCTTCGTACCCGGCACGACCGAACACCGCGCCTATTCGTTCAGCTCCAAGCCCGGGGCGGCGGAGGCGAGCTTCCTCATCCGCAACGTGCCGGGCGGAAGGATGAGCCGCTGGCTTGCGGGCGGCCCGCGGGCGGGCGAGCGGATGCGCATGATCGGGCCGCAGGGGAGCTTCTTCCTGCGCGAGGTCGAGAGGCCCGTCCTGATGCTGGCCGGCGGCACCGGCCTCGCGCCTCTGCTGTCGATGCTGGAGGTGCTTGCCGACCGCGGCACGGATCAGCCGATCCGTCTTCTCTACGGCGTCACCGCGGACGTCGATCTCGTCGAGACGACGCGGATCGCGGCAATCGCCGCCCGGCTGCCGACGCTGACCTACACCTTCTGCGTGGTCGACCCCGGCAGCGCGTGTCCGCGCAAGGGATACGTCACCGATCATCTCGGTGACGAGGACCTCCATGGCGGCGACTGCGATATCTATCTCTGCGGTCCGCCGGTCATGGTCGAAAGCGTGCGCCGCTTCCTGCACGACAAGGCGCTGGTTCCGGCGCGCTTCCTCTACGAGAAGTTCGTCGCCACGGAGGCCGTGCCCGCATGACCGCGTCCGGACGCTTCAGCGGCAAGGTGCTGGTCGTGACCGGCGCGGCACAGGGAATCGGCCGCGCGGTCGCGGCGCGGGCGGTCGCCGAGGGCGGCCATGTGCTGTTCGTCGACCGCGCCGACTTCGTCGAAGAGGCGGCGGCCGAGGCGGGTGGCGAGGCGTTCCGCGCCGATCTCGAGACATATGAGGGGGCGAGCGCCGCCATGGCGGCCGCCGCGGCCCGCTTCGGCGGGATCGACATTCTCATCAACGGGGTCGGCGGCGCGATCCGCATGCGCCCCTATGGAGCATTCGAGCCGGCGCAGATCGAGGCGGAGATCCGCCGCTCGCTGATGCCGACGCTCTGGTGCTGCCATGCCGTGCTTCCCCATCTTCTCGCGCGGAGGGACGGCACCATCGTCAACATCTCGTCGAACGCGACGGCCGGCATTCACCGCGTCCCCTATTCCGCGGCGAAGGGCGGCGTCAACGCGCTGACCCGAAGCCTCGCGATGGAATATGCCGACCGCGGCATCCGCGTCGTCGCGACGGCCCCCGGCGGCACCGAGGCCCCGCCGCGGCGGGTTCCGCGCAATCCCGACGGGGACAGCGCCGACGAACGGCGCTGGATGGCCGATGCCGTGCGGCAGGTGACGGACTCCACCTTTCTGAAGCGGTACGCCACGATCGAGGAACAGGTCGGCCCGATCCTGTTCCTCGCCTCGGACGAGGCGTCCTACATAACAGGCTCGGTGCTGCCCGTCGCAGGAGGCGATCTGGGCTGATGCCGCCGCAGGCAAGACCGCGCGGGGCGGGTTCCGCGGTCCGCCGCTTGCCCGAACGACAACGAGATCAGAAACCACGAGGAAGCGCATGTCATTTCTGGAAGAGGGCCATCTCGACGGTAGGCTTTTCGACGGGCGCTGGCTGCAGGCGCAGGTCGTCCATCCGGCGATCGAACCCGCGACCGGCGACACCCTGGCACAGGTCGGCGAGGCCGACGCCGACGCCATCGCCGCCGCCGCAGCCACCGCGTCCTCCGCACAGCAGGCCTGGGCACGCGGAGCGCCCGGCGAACGCGCACGCGTGCTCTTCGCCGCCGCGGCCATCGCGCGCGACCATCGCGAGGAGATCGTCACCTGGATCATGCGCGAGAGCGGTTCGGTGCGGGCGAAGGCCGAGTTCGAGTGGTCGATCACGGTGAAGGCGATCGAACTCGCGGCGGCCATGCCGGAGCAGGCGCAGGGTCTGGTCCTGCCCAGCGAAGGCGGCAAGCTCAGCCTGGCACGGCGTCGCCCGCTCGGTGTGGTCGGCGTGATCTCGCCGTTCAATTTCCCGCTCTATCTCGCGATGCGCGCCGTCGCGCCGGCGCTGGCCGTCGGCAACGCCGTGGTCCTGAAGCCGGACCCGCGCACGGCGGTCTGCGGCGGCTACGTCATCGCCCGGCTGTTCGAGCTGGCCGGGCTGCAGGCGGGTCTGCTCGCCGTCCTCCCCGGCGCAGGGGTCGCGGGCGCCGCCCTTTGCGCGGACCCGAACGTCGCGATGATCCAGTTCACCGGTTCGACCGGTGCGGGCCGGAAGGTCGGGGAGGCCGCGAGCCGCCATCTGAAGAAGGTCTCGCTCGAACTCGGCGGCAAGAACGCGCTGATCATCCTCGAAGACGCCGACCTCGACCTGGCGGCACGCAACGCGGCTTGGGCCGCCTGGCTCCACCAGGGGCAGATCTGCATGACGGCGGGACGCATCCTCGTCCACGCCGCGATCCTCGATGCGTTCGCCGCGCGGCTCGCCGAGAAGGCGAAGGCGCTGCCCGCCGGCGATCCGATGTCCGGAAAGGTCGCGCTCGGGCCGATGATCGGCCGCTCGCAGCTCGACCATGCCCTCGGCATCGTGAAGCGCAGCGTCGACGCGGGCGCCGAGGTCGTCGCCGGCGGCGACGCCAGCGGCCTCTGCCTCTCCCCGACGGTGCTGCGCGGCGTTCGCCCCGGCATGGCGGCGTTCGATGAGGAGATCTTCGGCCCCGTGGCGGTGCTCGTTCCGTTCTCGACCGACGACGAGGCCGTCGCCCTGGCGAACGATACGGAATACGGCCTGTCGGCCGCGGTCATCTCGCCGGACGTCGGGCGGGCGATGGCGATCGGCGAGAGGCTCCATGCCGGCCTCGTCCACATCAACGACCAGCCGGTCAACGACGACGTGGTCAACCCGTTCGGCGGGGTGGGTGCTTCGGGCAACGGAACGTCGATCGGCGGTCCCGCGAACTGGGAAGCCTTCACCCATTGGCAGTGGATGACGGTGAAGGCCTCCGCCCCCGCTTACCCCTTCTAGAACGCCTTCCGGTCCGGCGGAACGATCGGACCGGCAAGAAATCGACGCAGAGTCAAAGGTTTGGGCTCGTCCTCACCGTTCAGACCGGTTTGACCTGAACGGGATGTGCTGCGGCCCCCACAACATCGATCCAGGGAGAAGACATCCATGACGGCTATGAGGAAGATCGTCGCCGCGGTCGTCCGCGAGAAGGGCGCCGCCTTTCAGATCGAGGACGCCACGATCGGCGAGCCGCGGCCCGGCGAGGTTCTGGTGCGGATCGTGGCGGTCGGCGTGTGCCACACCGACATCATCGTCCGCGACCAATATTATCCGGTGCCGCTGCCCGGCGTTCTGGGCCACGAAGGGTCCGGAATCGTCGAGGCGGTCGGACCCGGGGTCGCTGCCGTGGAGCCGGGCGACCATGTCGTGCTCACCTTCCAGTCCTGCGGTCATTGCGGCCCCTGCGAGTCCGGCCACCCGGCGCATTGCGCCGATTTCTTCGCCCAGAACTTCGGCGGCGGCCGCAAGGACGGCTCGACGGCGACCTGCGACGGGCACGGCCACGCGCTGCATGATCACTTCTTCGGCCAGTCCTCGTTCGGCAGCTACGCCATGGCGCACGAACGCAACGTGGTGAAGGTGCCGAAGGACGCCCCGCTGGAGCTGCTCGGACCGCTCGGCTGCGGCATCCAGACCGGCGCGGGCGCGGTGCTCCGCGCGATGAAAGTCCCGGCGGGCGCGCGCTTCGCCGTGTTCGGATCGGGCGCGGTCGGGCTCAGCGCGGTCATGGCGGCGCGGATCGCGGGTGCCACCACGATCATCGCCGTCGACGTGACGCAGAGCCGGCTGGATCTCGCCCTCACGCTCGGCGCGACCCACGCCATCAACAGCCGCGAGGCCGATCCGGTCGCCAGGATCCGCGAGATCACCGGCGGAGGCGCCGATTTCACACTCGAGAGCAGCGGGCGCCCGGAGGTGCTGCGGCAGGCGATCGACGCGCTCGGCATTCAGGGCACGTGCGGCATCGTCGGCGCACCGAAGCTCGGCACCGAGGCGTCCTTCGACGTCAACATGGTCATGATCCCGGGCAAGCGGATCATGGGCATCGTCGAGGGCGACGCGGTGCCGAAGGTCTTCATCCCCCAGCTCGTCGACCTCTACATGCAGGGACGTTTCCCGTTCGACAAGCTGGTGAAGTTCTACGACTTCGACGAGATCAACCGCGCCGTCGCCGACAGCGAGAGCGGCATCACGATCAAGCCGATCCTGCGCCTGCCGGGCTGATCGGCTAGCGCCGCGCGCACCCCCGGGGCGGACCGCGATGGACCGCGCCGCCCCGGCCTGGAGCGCTTTCCGATCTGATGGACTCATCAGATCGACAAGAAATCGCTCCAGATTCAAAAGCTCGAGCATATCCTTGTCGTTCAGATCCTTCGATCTGAACGGGATATGCTCTAAATTTCGGGCGTCTCGTCGCCGGCCGCATTCGCAGCGCGGCCGAGCGCCGGGATCGTGGCGAAGACCGGCTGGTGGTCGGAGCCGTCGGCATCGGCATCGATGCGGATCGCGAGGCGCGATCCGAGCCATGCCGGCACGAAGATGTGGTCGATCCGGCTGTCCTCGAACGCGCCCTGAGCGGGGTTCGTGTAATAGGTCACCGCAGGCTCACCCGGTCCGGCCGCAGCGGTCCAGGCATCGACGAAGGCCTCGCCCTCCGGCGAGACGAGGGCGGCGAGCGCCGCATAGGCCGCCTCCCCCGGCGCCGTGTTGAAATCCCCCATCAGAACGGTCGCGATCGGCGCCGGCGCCGGCTCGGGACTTTCCCATTCGTGGGCATCCCGGTCGGAGCCGCTCCACGGACCGCCGTCGTCGGCCGCCCCGGCGAGACGGCGGGCGAGCGCGGCGATCTGGTCGAGCCGTTCGGGTTCGCTCAGGTGGCCGAGATGGATATTGAGGAGGCGGAGCGGGCCGGCGGGCGCGGCGATGATCGTCTCGAGGAAGCCGGTCGTCAGGTTGAAGAATGCGCCGCCATCGTGCTTCGGCAGAATTTCGGCGCGTGCCGACAGGATCGGCCAGCGGCTTGCGGTGAGGACGCCGAACTGGCGGCGGGCGTTGCGCACCCGCCCGTCGGCGAGGCGCTCGCTCGCATCGCGATCGAACAGCGGCGCGTAGACGACATGGCGGTCGGGCAGCAGAGCCTCGATGAGGGCGGGCTGATCGTCGCGGCGCGTGCGGGCGAAGCCGCGCTCGACCTCCTGCAGCGCGATCACGTCCGCCGTCGCGACGGTCTTCACCGCGCGGGCGAGGTCGTAGGCCCCGTCCCGGCCGATGCCGTACTGGATGTTGTAGGTCGCAAGCTTCACGCGTCAGCGCCCGTCTGGAGGATCTGACGGCGCGGGCCGCGCGTCGTGTAATGGCGCGGAAAGAACATCGCGAGTTGGGCGAGCGCGATGCGGCGGGCCTCGTTCAGCGTCAGCGGCAAGGTGAGGTCGGTGAGATCGATCCAAAGCCCGGCGAGGGAACTGTCGATGAGGCGTGCGACGGTGCGGGCATCGCGATCCTCGTAGGCGCCCTCCTCGATGATCGCACGGCAGAGTTCGATCAGGGTGGCGTAGGCGGCCACCGTCTCGGCCTTGAACTGGCGGATATAGGGCTGCCGGCCGGCCGAAGCCGTCCACAACGCGCGCCACGCCGCGAGCTTGCGCGGGGTGCAGACGGGTTCGGAGAACTCCGCTTCGACGAGCGCCCACAGGCGATCGGCGGCCCGCGGGCCGGCGCCCTCGCGCGCATCGCCGAGCGCCCGGAAATAGTCGTTCCCGAGCGTGCGCAGCGTCTCTTCCAGCAGACCGTCCTTGCTCTTGAAATGCAGCATCACCAGAGCCGGCGAGACGCCCGCGGCGCGGGCGACATCGGCAATGGTGAGGCTTTCGAGCCCGGCCCCGTTGGCGCCGT
Organism: Pseudoxanthobacter soli DSM 19599; assembly: GCF_900148505.1. Lineage (NCBI taxonomy): Bacteria > Pseudomonadati > Pseudomonadota > Alphaproteobacteria > Hyphomicrobiales > Segnochrobactraceae > Pseudoxanthobacter > Pseudoxanthobacter soli. The sequence goes on from NZ_FRXO01000009.1 coordinate 50,114, forward strand.
GGGCGGCGAGCACATCGATCACCGCCTCGACGATCTGCTCCATCCGCTCGCGGGCGGGCACCCGCCTTTTGGGGCTGCGGCGGACGGGCGGAGCGGCCGGTGTCGATTCGGTCTGGTCAGCGTGTCTCATGACTATTGATATGAATGCTCGTTCATGAGTTGTCTAGAGCTGAGCCGGGTGCCCCCCCGCCCGAAGCGGTAAGCGAATCGTCATAAAACCGCAAAAATAGCGGCGCACGTTGCCACCGGGCACGCAGCGGAGAGATGAATATCCGGCGTTGCCATTCCTGAATGAATGTTCATATAGTTCGAGCCGACGGCCTCATGAAGCGGAGTGGGACGATGAAGAAGACGGTTGCCCGCCTGTGCCTGTCGCTTGCCCTCCTGGGCGCGTCATGGGGCACGCTCGCCGGCCCGGCCGCGGCCGGCGGCACCTTGCGCCTCACGCACGATCTCGGCATGGGCGGCGCGGAAACCCTCGATCCCTACGATCCGAACCGCTTCTGGCCGACGATGAATCTGGTGTTCGACCGGCTCGTCGCCCCGAGCCCGAAGGGTGAGGCGGTGCCGGAACTCGCGGTCTCCTGGAGCGCCAGCCCGGACGTCAGGACATGGACCTTCAAGCTGCGTCCCGGCGTCACCTTTCAGGACGGCACGCCGTTCACCAGCGAGGACGTCGTCTATTCGATCGGCCGCATGACCGATCCGACGTTCAATTCACCGGTGCGCTCGGTGCTCGGCATCATCAGGCAGGCGAAGGCGATCGATCCGCTGACCGTCGAGCTCGACCTCTCGACTGGCGAGGCCGACCTGCCGCTCCTCCTCGCGGATTACCGCGCGCTGATGACGAAGAAGGGATCCGCCGGCAGCTTCAAGGATCACCCCGTCGGCACCGGACCGTTCAAGGTCGAGTCGATCTCTGTCGAAGGCACCACCGTGCTCGACGCCTATCCCGGCTACTGGCGCGGCAAGCCGCATCTCGACAAGGTCGAGGTGGTGGCGATCGCCGACAGCGCCGCCCGCATCCAGGCGCTGCTCGGCAACCAGGTCGACCTCCTGCTCACCATCGATCCGAAGCAGGCTCCGCTGGTCGACCACAACCAGGCGATCACCACCCAGCATGTCGCGACCGGCGACTGGAACGGGCTGATGATGCGCGTCGACGAGAAGCCTTTCGACGACCCGCGGGTGCGCAAGGCGATGCGCATCGCGGTCGACCGCGCCGCCCTCACCACACTCGTCCTCGGCAAGGATGGCGGCGTGCCGACCTGCGACGATCCCGTCTGGCAGGGGGACCAATATTCCTGGCAGGGCACGTGCGGCCGCGACGTCGAAGGCGCCCGGAAGCTGCTCGCCGACGCGGGCTATCTGGACGGCATCGACGTCGAACTGATGACGAGCGACGTGGAAGAGAACATGGTCGCGATCGCCGAAGCCTATCAGGCGCAGGCGAAGGACGCCGGCATCCGGGTCAAGGTCACGACGACCGCCTCCGACGGCTACTGGGACAAGGTGTGGATGAAGATGCCCTTCTTCGTCGACAGCTGGGGCCAGCGGCCGGCGACCCAGGTGCTCAACGAGGGCTGGCGGTCCGGCTCGCCCTGGAACCCGACCCATCAGGCCGATCCCGCCTTCGACAAGATGCTCGACGATGCCCGCGGCGAACCGGATTTCGCCAAGCGCCGGGACCGTTACCTCGCCGTGCAGGAGAAGCTCTATGAGATCACCGGCGGCCTGATCCCCTACCACAAGGTCATCCTTCGCGCGATGTCGTCCCATGTAAAAGGCCTCGACCCGGTGCTGGTCGACTGCATCCGGTGGGATCTCGTCTCGATGGACGAGTGACCGCGGCGACCTGAAGCGAGCCCGCCGGCATCCCCCGGTCGGGCTTGCCGGCCACCGCCGCGCCCCCGCAGGCGGTGGCCCCCTCTTCCCGGCTTCCCTCAAGAGGCAGCGCGCCGCGTCCGATGATCGTCCTCGAACGTCTCCTCTCGACCCTCGCGAGCCTCGCCCTGGTCGCCATCCTGATGTTCGGCGCGCTGGAAGCGCTGCCCGGCGACATGTGCACGGCCTATCTCGGCAAGCTCGCCACGGCGGAGGCGGTCGCCCAGTGCCGCGGCGCCCACAGGCTGGATCAGCCGGCGTGGGAACGCTTCGGCCATTGGGCCGGCGGTGTCCTCACCGGCGATCTCGGCCGCGCCCTCAAGCGCGACGAGAGCGTGGTCTCGATCATCGGCCCGCGACTGCGCAACACCCTCGTGCTCGCGCTGGCGGCGGCGGCGATCAGCTTCCCCCTCGCCCTCGGCCTCGGCGTCGCGGCCGGCCTCAAGCGCGACGGGCCGGTCGATCTCGCGATCTCCGCGACGGCGCTCGTGGCGATGACGATCCCCGATTTCGTCGCCGCGACCGCGCTGGTGCTCGTCTTCAGCGTCTGGCTCGGCTGGGTGCCGGGCATCGTGACGGTGCCGCCGGACGGGCCGATCCTGTCGCTTCTGCCCGGCCTGGTGCTGCCGGCGACGGCGCTTGCGCTCATCCTCTCCGCCCACGTGCTGCGCATGGTCCGCGCCTCGGTGATCGAGGTGGCGGCGAGCCCCTATGTTGAGGCGGCGCGCCTGCGCGGGGTGGGGCCGTTCGCCCTCGTGCTGCGCCATGTCCTGCCGAATGCGCTCATTCCGGCGATCGCGGTGATGGCCCTGACGCTTGCGGGCCTGATGACCGGCGTCGTCGTCATCGAGGTCGCGTTCAATTATCCCGGCCTCGGCCGGCTGATGATGAACGCGGTCTATGACCGCGACCTGCCGCTCGTGCTCGGCGTTTCGCTGGTGCTCGCGGCGATCTATCTGGGCCTCGGCCTTCTCGCCGACCTCGTCACGATCGCGGTCGACCCGCGGCTGCGCAGCGCGCTCGGGAGGGGGCGATGAGCGTGGACGCGGCGCCTCCCATGCCCCGGACCGCCGGCGTCCTGCGCCGTCTGCTGCGTGGCGTCCGGCGTTTCACAGCGAGCGTCGTGCGGCAACCATCAGGCGCGATCGGCCTGGCGCTGGTTCTTCTCCACATCGCGGTCGCGCTCGGCTCGCCATGGATCGTGCCGTACGATCCGACGGCTCAGGACCCGAACGCCATGTTCGCGGGCCCCTCGCCGGAGCATTGGCTCGGCACCGACGCGCTCGGCCGCGACGTGCTGACCCGCACGCTGCTGGGCGGCCGCGAGGCGCTCGCGGTGACGGCGATCGCGGCTGCGGTCGCGCTCGCCTGGGGCGGCGCGCTCGGCATCGCGGCCGGAACACTCGGCGGCCTCGCCGACCGCATCGTGATCCAGATCATCGACGCCTTCCTGGCGCTTCCCTGGCTCGTGTTCGTCGCCGCGATCGCGAGCGTCGTCGGGACCGGCACCTGGCTTCTCGTCCCCGCGCTCGCCTTCTTCTATGGGCTGCCCATCGTCCGGGTGGCGCGAAACGCCGCGCTGGAGGTCGAGGCACGGGACTTCGTCACCGCCGCGCGCGCCCGCGGCGAGAGCACCTTCGCGATCCTGCGGCTCGAGGTCATGCCGAACGTCCAGGACGTTCTCCTCGTCGAGGGCGCGATGGAATGGTCGTGGATGCTGATCGCCTTCTCCTCCCTCTCCTTCCTCGGCTTCGGCGTGGCGCCGCCGAACCCCGACTGGGGCCTGATGATCTCCGACGCCCGCCTCTATCTGACGGTGATCCCGTTCGCCGCGCTCGGCCCGATGGTGGCGCTGGCGAGCCTCGTCATCGGCATCAACCTTCTCGTCGGGGCCGTGTCGCGCAGCGCCGGCATCGAGATCCACCAGGGCGTCGAGGGACGGTGATGGACGAGCCGCCTCTCCTTTCCGTCCGCGGTCTCACAATCGGCACGGCATCGCCCGATCCGGCCGCTCCGACGATTCTCGACGACGTCGACCTGACCCTCGCCCGCGGCGAGACGCTCGGCATCGTCGGCGAATCGGGCAGCGGCAAGAGCACACTGCTTCTGGCCCTGCTCGGTCACACCCGGCGGGGGCTCGCGATCCGACGCGGCAGCGTCCGCTTCGACGGCATCGAACTGGTCGGAGCCGACGCGAGCGCATTGCGGACCTTGCGCGCCCGGCGCATCGGCTTCGTGCCGCAGATCGCGGCGACCGCCCTGAACCCGGTCGCGCGCATCGGCGCGCTGATGGACGAGGCCCTGGCACTCGCCGGAATGACACAGCAAGCGGCACGCCGCGAACACGCCATCGATCTTCTGGACCGGGTGCGCCTGCCGCGCCCGCGCGACCTTCTCGATCGCTATCCCCATCAGATCTCGGGCGGGCAGCAGCAGAGGGTGGCGATCGCGCTCGCGCTCGCCGGCGAGCCCGATCTCGTCGTGCTCGACGAGCCGACGAGCGCGCTCGATCCGGCGACCCGCGTGGAGATCCTCCGTCTCCTCAAGGGGCTCATCGCCGCGCGCGGCACCGCCATGGTCTATGTCAGCCACGATCTGGGGGTTATCGCGGACGTTTCCGACCGCATCGCCGTGCTCTATGCCGGAGAGGTCGTCGAGGAGGCCCCGACCCGGGCCGCGATGCGCCGGCCGGGTCATCCCTATCTCGCCGGCCTGCTCGCCAGCCTGCCGCGGCTCGACGACGGGCACCTGCCCGCCGCGATCCCCGGCGCGCCGCCGCAGCCGGGACGTCGCCCCGCCGGCTGCCGCTTCGCGCCGCGCTGCGCGCTCGCCGAACCCGCGCACTGCTCCGACCGCGTGCCGCTGCAAGCGATCGCGCCCGACCGCCGCGTGCGCTGTCGCTTCCCCGACACGGCCCGCGAGGCCGCCCGGGCCGCGAGCCCCGTGCGGACCCCGCCGCCGGACGGCGCGCCGATCCTCGCGATCGACGGTGTTGCGGTGCGCTACAAGGCGACGGGCCTCGCCAACATCTTTTCGCGCGCGCCGGCGCGAACGGTCGTCGAACGGATCTCGCTCGGCATCGCCCCCGGCCGCACTCTCGGCCTCGTCGGGGAATCGGGCAGCGGCAAGTCCACGATCCTGAAAGCGATCGCGGGCCTGATCACGCCGGACGAAGGCTCGATCCGCTTCGACGGCGCGCAGATCGCGGGCCCGGTCGCGCGGCGCTCCCCGGCGACGCGCCGCCGCATCCAGCTGATCTTCCAGAACCCCGACGCCTCGCTCAATCCGCGGCAATCGATCCGCGAAATCATCGCGCGGCCGATCCGGCTCTATTTCGCGCCCGGGCCGGCGGAGGTCGAGCGGCGCGTGCGCGCCCTCGCCGACGGGGTGCGGCTGACGGCGCGTCATCTCGACCTGCTGCCGACACAGCTTTCAGGCGGCGAGAAGCAGCGCGTCGCGATCGCCCGCGCCTTCGCGGCCGAGCCCGACCTGATCCTCGCCGACGAAGTGACCTCGGCCCTCGACGTCTCGGTGCAGGCGGCGATCGCCGGCCTTCTCGCCGAGATGGTGGCCGAGCGGGGCGCGGCGATGGTGTTCGTCTCCCACGACCTCGCGCTGGTGCGCGTGCTCGCCGACGAGGTCGCCGTGCTCGAAGGCGGGCGCATCGTCGAAGCCGGCCCCGTGGCGCCCCTGTTCGCAGCACCGCGCAGCGACGTCACACGCGCGCTCCTCGCCTCGGTGCTCCTGCCGGCGTGAGGGAGCCGAGTTCGAAAGGGGGGGCGATGCCGATCCGGCCGAAGCCGGCGATCAGGACGCCTGTTCCCGCTGCCGAAGCGCACCGATCAGCCGGTGGAGGGTGTCCATGGTCGAGCGGTCCGCGACGCCGTCGACCCGCGCGGGGCGGAAATGGCGCTGGAACGCGGTGACGGCGAGGCTGGTGCGGGCATCGAACACGCCGGTGAGATCGACCTCGTAGCCGTAGAGCGCCAGCATCCCCTGCAGCGCGCGCACGGGAAGGCCCTCGTCGCCCGGCCGGAATGCCGGCCCCTCCGCCGAGAGCGGCGCCGGCGGCACCCAGTGGCCGATACCGGCGGCGGCGAGCGTTTCCCAAGGAAACAGCTCACCGGGATCCTGCTTGCGGTCCGGCGCGACGTCGGAATGGGCGAGGATGCGGTCCGGCGCGATCCTGCGATGGGACAGGATCGCCTTGACGAGCACGACGAGGGCTTCGATCTGCGCGTCCGGGAATGGGCGATAGCCGAACTCGTGGCCGGGATTGACGATCTCGATGCCGATGGAGGCGTCGTTGAGGTCGCGCTCGCCGCGCCAGAACGACACCCCGGCGTGGTTGGCGCGCATGGGCTCGGCGACCATGCGCACGATGCTGCCGTCCTCGTCGACAACGTAATGGCAGGAGACGACCGCCTCGCGGTCGCTGAGGCGGGCGATCGCGGCCTCGGCGCTCTCCATGCCGGTATAATGCAGGATCAGCATATCCGGCTTGCGGCCGCCCGGCCGCTCGCGGAAGTTCGGCGAGGGCACGTCGCGGATGGTGAGATCGGCCAGCGTCTTCATAGCCCGCGCTCCTTGCTGATGCGGTCCCAGGCGACGTTGATCGCGGCCAGGCGGTCCGTGGCGATGCGCACGAACTCCGGCGGCACGCCGCGGGCGATCACGCGGTCGGGGTGATGTTCCATGACGAGACGACGGTGGTGGCGCTTCAGCTCCTCGTCGCTCATGGACGGGTCGGCGCCGAGCACGGTGTAGGGATCGGGCGGCGCGCCCATGACGTAGGCGGCGCGGATGCGGGCGAACACGGAGTCGGGCAGGCCGAAGATCTCCGAGACGCGGGCGAGATAGAACAGCTCGGCCTCATGCAGCGTGCCGTCGGCGCTCGCCACCATGAACAGGACTTCGAGCACGTCCTCCAGCGTCGCAGGGTCCCCGGCGAACAGGTCGGCGATGCGGCGGGCGTAGATGTCGTAGCCGGCGACATCCTGCTGGGCCAGGCGGAACAGCCGCTCGACGTGTGCCTCCTCGCCCGGCGGCACCTCGAAATGGCGCCAGAACGCACGCTCCTCGCTTGCCGTCACAACGCCGTCGGCCCCCGCCATCTTGGCGGAAAGCGCGATGATCGCGACGGTGAAGGCGACGGAACGGCGATGCGCGCCATCCCCCAGGATCGGCGTCAGCACACGGTCCATCAGGCCGGCCCCTCCGGTCCCGACCGCATGGACAAAGTCTCCGATCCGCGTCCAGATCGACATGACGCCCCATTCTCCCCCGAAGGAACGGCCCGCCCGCGGGGAGCGGCCACGCGAGAGAACACCACCCGAGGCCGCCATCGGCCGGCCAACGGGACTCCTGCCCCGAATTCAACGATGCGAGCATAGTTCCGACATCGGCATCGTCTCGATCCGAAGGGAACATGCCCGGGCCATACCGCAGGAGCCCCTGCCGGCGGCGGCGCCCGTTCCGGCGCGTCTCATCCGTGACGCTGGAGCATGACGCGTTCAGATCGAACCGATCTGAACGACAAGGATATGCTCAAGCTTTTGAATCTGGAGCGATTTCTGGTCGATCTGATGTTGCCATCAGATCGGAAAGCGCTCCAGGTCACGACAGCAACGAACGGGGTCGGTGCACGGGAGAGGAACCGTGTGGCGGCCCGAGGCCCTCAATAGACCATCGACGGGCCGGTTTGAAGGGCCGGACGGGTTTGGCGCGCAGACGGGTTCGGCGCGCATCGGGGTTCCGCCGCGCGCCGGTTCGACCGCGTCGACGGTGGGGGATCGACCATCGAGGAAAGGCGCCGGCCCTTCAGGCAGCGGCGCCCGGCCGGGAAGACCCGAAAGCCGGCGTCCGACCGGCCCGGTTTCGGGCCGGATTGGCAGGGGGCGGATCGGGAGAGGCCGTCGAGCGGGCCCGTCAGTCGAAGACCTGCTCGATCCTGAGCGTGATCTTGCCGGTTTCGTTGGTGAACACCACCGAGCCGTCGTCGGCGCGGTTGATCTGGTGGGCGGTGCCGACATCGCGCAGGATCGCGGTTTCGAGGGCCATCACCGGTGCGGCGCACGCCTTGCGGGTGGTCCTCAGCGGCCCGACGGCGACGGTCTGCGCGCCGGTGCCGTGAAACATGTACGGCCCCTTGAAGGTGTTGCAGCCGGCGAAGCCGGAGATCGTCGCGTCCTTGAAGGTGATCTTGAGGCCGCTGTCCTTCGGAACGGGCTTGCCGTCCACGTCGACGATGCGCCAGTTGCCGTCGAGCCCGCCGCCGCCGGCCATCGCGCTTCCAGAGATCATGGCGCTTCCGCAGGCCGCGATGACAGCCACGGCGGCGACCGCGGCAAGGCGCGGGGAACGGCGAAGCAGTCGGTACGTCATCTTGAACCTTCCCGAGTGTGGTCGTCTAAGTGTGGTCTTGCGAATTGTGTCTTGCGAGCGCCGTCTTCGAAGGTGCGCGCGTTTCGTCACCGCTGTGCGACGGATCTTGTCCCGATCTCAGGCGTTTTCACGGCGCGCGAACGGACGGATGACGCCACGCCCGCGCCATGATCGCGTCGCTGAAATCCCGCGCGACCGCACGCGAGTCGAGCCGGCGGCGTGCCGGCACGGATCTTCCGCCACCGGTCTCAAGCCTGCGCTCTCCCGGCCGATCCGCCGCCCCCGATTCCTGCCGCCGCCCCGGATCGCCACCGTTCCGGTAGTCCGTCCTTCCGTCTTCGAGCCCGTCCATGCGCATCCGCCTTTTCGCCCGCCGCCGGCCGTCGTCCGCCCTGCCCCGCCCGCGCCGCGCTGTCCTCGCCGGGGCGCTCCTCGCGGCGTCGACCGCAGCCGTCACCGCGCTGCCGGCGGTAGCGGCGCCGCCGGCCCAGTGCTGGACGCCAGAGAGCTACGCGCTGCAACCCGGCGAACGGACGCCGCGCCGCGCGACGGCGGCCGATCGGGTGAGCCAGCCGCCGCCAGCGGTCGCAGGCCCGGCGGTCACGGGGCCGCTTTCCGGCGTGATCCGGCGGGTGGAGCTGCCGAAGGGCGTGAAGCTTGTGGCACTGACCTTCGACCTCTGCGAAACTGGCGGCCAGGTCGCCGGCTATGACGGGCCGATCTTCGACACGCTGCGCAAGGAGGGCGTGCCGGCGACGTTCTTCGCCGGCGGAAAGTGGCTGGAGACCCACCCGCAGCGGGCGCAGCAGATCGCGGCCGATCCGCTGTTCGAGATCGGCAACCATTCCTGGGACCACGCCAATCTGCACGCCGCCGACGACAGCCGCATGAGCCAGGAAATCCTGACGGCCCAGGCCGCCATCGGGGCGGCGAAGACGGCGAGCGTGGCCGCCTGCCCGGCCGCCGCGCCGGTGTCGAAGCTGTCGCTGTTCCGCTTCCCCTACGGCTCGTGCTCGGCCGCGTCGCTCGCCGCGGCGAATGCCAACGGCGAGGTCGTGATCCAGTGGGACGTGGTCTCCGGCGATCCGGCCGATATCGGCGCCAAGGCGATCGCCGACAACGTGATGCGGCAGGTGCGGCCCGGCTCGATCATCGTCATGCACGCCAACGGCAACGGCAAGCACACGCGCGAGGGCCTGCCGCTCGTGATCGCGCGCCTGCGGGCGGCGGGCTACGGCTTCGCCACGGTCAGCGACCTGATCGCGGCGGGAAAGCCCGTCGCGGCATCGAGCTGCTATATCGACCATCCCGGCGACACCGCCCGCTACGACAAGGCCGCCGACGCGAAGGCGGCGAAGGCCAAGGCCGCGGCGCCGGCCACCCACGCGAGCGCGGACGTGGCGGCTCCGGCGGCGCAGTAACGCCGCCCCTGGAGCGGGCCACGGCGGCCGGGATGCACGGCACTGGATTTGTTTCGGGGCTTTTGGTTTCGGGCTTGGGCCTCAGGAACAGACGTGGCGCCGGAAGGCGCGGTCCTGCCGCGCGAGGTCGAGATGCAGGTGGTCCTGATGGGCGCTGTCGCCGTCCGGACCGATGACGGTGCGGAAGATCAGGCAGGCCGAGCGCTGGGCGTAGCGCAGGAACTGCTGCTCGTCCGGACTGCCGCCGCGCCAGTCCTGCTTGACCTCGATGCGCCGGCCATCCGCGAACACGAAGCCGCCGACATCGACGGCATTGGCGAAGCCGTGTTCCGAAAGCGCGCCGCTGGTCGCGCCGTTGCGGCCCCGGCAATAGTAGCTGCCGTAAAGCTGCAACTGCACCAGCTCGGTGCCGAACAGCGAACGCGCGGCCGGCTGGAGATATTTCTGCACCCAGGTATCGATCGCCGGCACCATCATGCAGGTCAGCACCGCCTTCTGGCTGAAGCCCACCTGCCCGCCAAGCGCGGCGCTGACGCGATAGGGATATTCCGCGCCGCAGATGCCCGGCCCGCGGATCGGCGGCATCCGCTGCACATAGGCGCCCGGCCGGACGATTCCCGAGGCGACGCATTGCCGCTCGGCCGCCGTGCGCCAGGCGGCACGCTGGTTCGACCGGTAAAGACCGGTCGCGCATCCCGCCAGCAGAACGATGACCATCGTCGCGGCGATGAGGGGGACAGTCCTGCGCCAATGCATGACCGGAGTGTCCGGGACGGCGGCAAATGCGCGGTTAACGGATGCCGCGATCGGCGCTGACCGAGACCGCGAGGCCCCGCGCGACGGCTCGTCCGGCCCTCTTTGACGCCCGCCTGACCGCCCGTAGGATCGGTTTCCACGAGAAATATAGAGGTGCTATCGACTTTATCGCGCGGCTCGTGTCATAAAGCGCTTCGCGCAGCGGGCCATCCGCGTTAACATGGCTTTAATGAGAAGAAGAGGAGACGGCACGATGACAGTCGCCAAAAGCGTCAATGCCGTTCTCGTCACCGTGGCGTTCGCGTTCCTGGGAGCCATCGTCTTCGGCCTCGTTTGAAGAAGAGGCCGCGGGCGGGCATCGAGCCGGCGGGGCTGGCGTGGAACCGAGCGGTCGGGATGGACCGTCGTGCGATCGGGTATCGCACCGGCCGTTATCCGCCGCGAAGGACACGAGCCTTCTTCCGGTCCGCCGCCCCTTCCGGGATCGGTAGACGGAACACGACTTGAAGCGCGACACGACTTGAAGCGCTCAGGTTTCGACGGAAATACCAGAATGCCTGCCGGGCCGCGCTGTCGCGCCGCCCGGGTTTTGTCGTCAGGGACTTGCCGTCCGGTGAAGGCGCCGGTCAGGGAAAGCGCCGGTCAGGGAAAACGCCAGTCAGGCTTGCCGCTCCGGCGTGTGGACCACGAGGCCGTCGAGTTCCGGCGTGACCTTGATCTGGCAGGACAGCCGGGAGTTCGGCCGGACATCGTAGGCGAAGTCCAGCATGTCCTCTTCCATCGGCTCGGCGGACCCGACGGCTTCCATCCATTCCGGCTCCACATAGACGTGGCAGGTGGCGCATGCGCAGGCGCCGCCGCATTCCGCGTCGATGCCGGGAATGTCGTTGCGCACCGCGTTCTCCATCACGGTCGATCCGGGAGCGGCGTCCACCTCGTAGGTCGTTCCGTCGAAGGTAATGTATGTGATCCGGGCCATGACGCGACTTTCACTGCGGCGGGGCGTGCGCGGCCGAGCTCCGCGGACCGCCCGCCGGTAGACGGATGAAAGCGAGCCGGCTGCCGGTCCGGCCCGCGATGTCGATGGACGCGTGCGCCGTTCGGGGAACGGATGCCGCCAGGCGGGCGACCCGCCTTCGTCTCGCCGTCCATTTCCCATGTCCGGCCTTCGTCTGGGAATAACGCCTTCCGCCGCACCGTCAAGCGCATCGCGGCAGTTCCGCCGAGTCGCGGCGTTAACCGTGCGGCGCGGCAAATAAGCAAGACAGTTTCGCGACCCCTAACAATTCGTTAACATAAAGGTTGTGGAGAACGTCCGGCCGGCGTTCCCCGCACGGCTCGGACGACGACGGATCGCGGCTCTGCCGGTCGCGGGGGCGACGTTACGGATCGGGCTCCGGCGGTGAACCGGACGCAGGTTACCGGTCGTGTGCGGCCGGTCGTTTGCCGCCGGACGCCAGTCGCGCGGCATCCGGTTCTCGTCGCCGTAACCGACCGCGGCGGAGCGACCGCTCTTCCGCCCGGCGCCGGAGCCGGCCGTGACCGCCGGATGCGACCGCCGTTGGATAAAATTGCATCGATGCTTGGGAACCAAGTGTCAGGTTTTAGCCGCTAGGGTCACCCGGTCATGGTGCCGCCATCCGCGCGGCCGGAAGGGTCCGGCGCGGGGAAAACGGCAGGGCGGCGGGCCGTTTCGGCCGCAGGCCTCGACCCGGCACCGGACCGGACGGTTTGTTCAAGAGTACGGACGCGAGGCAGAGAAGACCCATGGCGACCCAGACCCCGTTGGCGACCCAGACCTCCGACGCCTCGTCCGCCCCGAAGCCGTCGGCCGGCGGGGCCGCCGTCGAAGGCAAGAACGCTGCCAAGGGTACCGCTGCGGGAGCCGACGCGCCGGCCGCCGACCTGACCGACGCCGCGCTTTCCGCGGTGGAGGAAGCGCTGGCCGCGGACTTTCTCGCCGAAGAGACCGGCAGCGACGGCACGCCCGCCAAACGGACGCCGGCAGCAGACGCGCAGGACAAGACGACTTCCGACATGACCCAGCCAGAGACCCGCTCGCAGGCAGCTGCGTCCCGTTCCGCCGCGACCCGCATCGAGGACGATATCGACCCGTTCGCGCCCGCCAAGCGCCCGCGCCGCGCGCGGCCGCGCCCGGCCGCCAACGACGACCGCCTCGGCATCGCCGGCAATCTCGTCCAGGGCGGCGCGAAGTCCTCCTCGCTCGGCTACGGCATCGCCCTGCTCGCTTCGGCCGCCTGGGCCGGCCTCACCTTCTATGTCGGCTCGCGCGCCGGCGTGTCGCCGTTCCAGCCGGGCGCGTTCGCGCGGCCGGAGACGCTGATGCTGATCGCCACCGCCGCCGTGCCTTCGGCGGCGTTCTTCGGCATCGCGGCCATGGTGGCGCGCGCCCGCGAACTGCGGCAGGCGGCGATGTCGATGGCGTTCGCCGCCGACCGCCTGACGCGGCCGGGCGACGCGATGACGGATTCCGTCGTCTCCGTCGGACAGACCATCCGCCGCGAGGTCGCGGCCATGGGCGACGGCGTGGAGCGCGCGCTCGCCCGGGCGAGCGAACTGGAGGTGATGATCCATTCGGAGGTGTCGTCGCTGGAGCGCGCCTTCAACGACAACGAGCTGAAGGTGCGCACCCTGCTGGCCGAACTCGCGGCCGAGCGGGAGGCGATCACCAACAATGCCGAGCGGCTGCGCGCCGCGATCTCGGGCGCCCATCGCGGCTTCTCCGAAGACCTGCGCACCACCTCCGGCAAGTTCGCCGGCGAGATCGAGACCGCCACGGGCCAGCTCACCGCCACCATCGGCGCGACCGCCGAGAATGCGGTGGAGCTGATCGCCGGACGCGGCGAGGCGCTGGTGGACCGGCTGAAGAACGAGAGCAGCGCCGTCACCGCCGCCATCGACGCCAGCAGCGAGCAGGTCGCCGCGACCCTCCTGCAGCGCGGCGTGGAGGTGACGGAGGCGCTGAAGACCGTTTCCGCCGACATGAACGGCGAGATCGAGGCGGTTTCCGCGCGCGTCAACACTACCATCGAGACCACCGGCCGGCGCGTGGTCGACACGCTCGTCGAGCGCAGCGCCGCCGTGAACGACCAGCTGACGGCCTCGGGCCAGGCGGTCGCCGAATCCGTCGACATCCGCATGCGCGAGATCGGCGACGTGCTGTCCGCCAAGACCGGCGACATGATGCGCGCGCTCGACGACCACGCCGAAGCGGTGTCGCTGTCGCTCTCCGGCCGCATCGACGACATGAGCCGCACCATCGAATCGGCAGGCGGGCGGGTCACCGCCTCGGTCGATGCGGCGGGCGAAGCCGTCGTCGGATCGTTGGAAGCGCGCATCACCTCGTTCGAGCGCAGCATCGCCGAGACCGGCGACACCGTCGCCTCGGCGCTCGAAGACCGCGTCACCGCGCTCGAAAGCGCCATCACGGCGACGAGCCTCGCCGTCACCGGCTCGATGGAAGAGCGCCTGCGCGATCTCGAAGGCTCCATCGCCGCATCCGGCACGTCGGTCACCGCGGCGCTGGAAGCGCGGGTGCGCGAGTTCGAAGCCGCCATCGAGCGCGTCGGCGGCAGCGCGTCCGACACCGCCAGGGTTCACGTCGACCAGCTTCGCGCCCGCATCGGCGAGCTGGAAGCCGCCATCACCCAGTCCGGCCAGTCCGTCGCCGAGATGCTAAAGGATCGCGTGCGCACGTTCGAGGCGGCCATCGAGCAGGCCAGCACCGGCGCTCTCGCCGAGGCGGGCAGCCAGGTCGAGCGCCTGCGCGGCGACATCGCGACCCTCGAAAGCGCGATCGCCGGCTCCGGGCTCGCCGTTACCGATGCGCTCAACGGGCGCGTTCAGGAGTTCCAGGCGGCCATCGAGCGGACCAGCACCGAGGCGACCGCCGCCGCCGGCAGCCATGTCGACCAGCTGCGCGCCAGCGTCGCGGCGCTCGAGGCCGCCATCGCCGCCGCGGGCGATGCCGCGACCTCCATGGTCGAGAACCGCACCGCGAGCGTGCGCGAGGCGTTCGACAGCGTGATCCGCACCTTCGAGGCGGCCGTCGGCGAGCAGACCGGCGCGGCGACCGCAGCACTCCAGGCCGAGGGCGCGGACATTGTCTCGGCGATCGGCACCCAGATCGACCGCATCGGCGACGTGCTGAAGGGCACCGGCGAATCGATCGCGGTGGACCTGCAGCTTCACGGCGAGACGCTGTCCGCCGGGCTCGACGAATCGATCGCCCGCCTCGACGCGGTGGTCAACGGCTCCGGCAACTCGGTCGCCGCACGGCTCGAAGACACCAGCCGCCGCATCGAGACCGCGATCACGGTGCAGGGCAACAGCCTGCAGAACGCCATCGACGAGCGCCACGCCGCGTTCGCGGAGATGCTCGCGAACCGCGCCGCGACCTTCCGCGCCACGCTCGACGACACCGCCCACGACATGGCGAAGGCCGTCACCACCAAGTCGGCCGAACTCGGCCAGTCGTTCGAGAGCTCGGGGGCCGAGGTCGTGCGCATGATCGGCGAGCGCACCGCGCACATCGCCGAGGACATCGCGGCCGCCGGCCACACCATCGCCGACCGGCTCGCCGCGCAGGCCGACGGGCTCCACGGCCAGATCGACGGCCGCCTCGCCAAGCTGGAGGCGCTGTTCGGCACCGAGATCGACGGCGCCATCGCCACCCTCGGCGACCGCACGGCGCGGCTCGAAACCCTGCTCTCCGACATGGTCGGCCGCCTCGACACCTCGCTTTCGGGCCGCACGGACGCGCTCAACGAGGCGTTCGAGTCCTACACCACCAGCCTGGTGCAGACCTTCGACGGCCAGACCGCCGCGTTCTCCTCGGTGTTCGATGCCCGCAGCGCGGCGCTCTCCGAGACCATCGCCGACCGCGCTGGCGCCTTCGCGGCGACCCTCGGCAATCAGGCCGAGATCCTGTCGTCGGCCATCGAGAACGGCAGCGCCAGCTTCGCCGAGACGGTGTCCGTCAACGCCGACGCGCTGGCCCAGCTCCTCGACACCAATACCAGCACGCTGGTCGCCGCGCTCGAAGGCCACACCGGCCTGCTGGAGGCGCGCGCCCGCGACCTGACCGAGACCATCGAGGCGAGCAGCCTGATGTTCTCCGACACGGTTTCCGCCCGCACCGGCGCGGTTTCCGAGACGCTTCGGGCCGAGGCGGAGGCGATCGCCGCGCGGATCGAAGGCACCACCGCCGCGCTCGCCGGCGCGATCACCACCGGCACCGACGGCCTGACCAGCGCCGTACGCCAGCAGTCGGAGGCCATCGCCGCCGAGATCGTTCGCCAGACCGCGACGCTCGAAGGCCGCACCGCCACATTTGTCTCCACCGTGTCCGCCAGCGCCGAGACGCTGGGTTCGCGCGCCGAGGCCCTCGCCGCGACCGTCGAAAGCGGCACCTCCGCCTTCGCCGCGACGGTCGAGACGCAGACGGTGTCGCTGACCGAGGCCGTGACCGCCAGCGCCGATGCGCTCGCCGCGGCGGTGGACAGCCGGACGGCCGAGCTTGCTGCCGCAGTCGACAGCCGGACGGCCGAGCTTGCCGCCGCGGTCGACAGCCGGACGGCCGAGCTTGCCGCCGCGGTCGACAGCCGGACGGCCGAGCTTGCCGCCGTGCTCGCGGCCAAGGCCGACAGCCTCGCCGAGACCGTCATCGCCCAGGCGACGGTGCTCGACACCCATGTCGCCGCCTTCGAAACCGCCGTCTCCGCCAAGGCCGACAGCCTCGCCGAGGCCGTCGCGGCGCAAAGCTCCGCGCTCGACACCCACGCCGCCGCCTATGTCGCCACGGTCGCCGCGAAGACGGACGCCTTCGGCGAGACCCTGACCGAGCGCGCCGACGCGCTGGCCGCCACCGTGGATGCCAAGGCCGACGCGCTGACGGAAGCCCTCGCCAGCCGGTCGGATGCGATCGTCGCCGCCGTGGAAAGCGGCACGGCCTCGTTCGCCGACATCGTCACCGCCCGCACCGCCGGCTTCACCGACGCGGTGCGCATCCAGGCGGAGGCGATCTCGCTGCACACGGCAAACCTCTCCGACACCCTCTCCAGCCGCGCCGACGAACTGGCCGCGGCCATCGCCGAGCGCACCGCGGCGTTCTCCGCCGCGACCGGAGCGAGCAGCGAGCAGATCGCAGACGCCATGCGTCTCCAGGCCGAGGCGCTCGGCGCCCGCGCCGACGAGCTGGCGGCCGCCATCGCCGAGCGCACCGTCGCGTTCTCCACCACCGCCGGGGCGAGCAGCGAGCAGATCGCGGAGGCCATGCGCCTCCAGGCCGAGGCGCTCGGCGCCCGCGCCGACCAGCTGGCGGCGGCCATAGCCGAGCGCACCGCCGCGTTCTCCGCCACCGCCGGGGCGAGCAGCGAGCAGATCGCGGAGGCCATGCGCCTCCAGGCCGAGGAACTCAGCGCCAAGGCCGGTGCACTCGCCGCTTCCATCGCCGAGCAGACGGCGGCGTTCTCTGCCACCGTCGGCAGCAGCACCGGGGGAATCGAGACCACGGTCCGCGCCCAGGCCGAAGCGCTTCTCTCCGCCGTCGACGGCCACGCCGCGGCGATCGCGGAGCGGACGAGCGCCTTCACGGAAGCCGTCGCCGCGCAGACCGCGAGCCTGTCGGACAGCTTCGACAACAACACCGCGATGCTGGCGCACGTCATCGGCACCCACGGCGCCGGCCTCGCCGAGGTGGTCGCCATCCAGGCGGACGGGCTCGCCCAGACCCTCGACGGCCATGGCGCCCGCCTCGCCGACACCCTCGCCGAAGGCACCGCGTCGCTCTCCGGCGCGCTCGATGCCCACACCGAAGTGCTGTCCCGCACGCTGGAAGGCCATCGCGACCGGCTTTCCTCGTCGGTGGAAGGGGTCGGCGGCGCGCTGTCGACCGTCGTCGCCGAGCAGACCGAGACGTTCACCCGCGCCATCGACGAGCGCTCGTCGTCGCTCATCGCCACGCTCGGGGCCACCGGCATCACGCTGGCTGCGACCGTCTCCGGCCATATCGCGACGCTGGTGCGCACGCTCGACGACAGCCGCGCCGCGCTGATCCAGGCGCTGGAGGCCAATGACGGCACCGTTTCGGAAGCCGTGAAGCGGCAGACCGAAGACCTCGTCGCCGCGTTCGACGAGCGTCGCACGGAGCTGGTGCGCCAGCTCGAAGCCTCGGTCGCTGCGATCGGGGATGCGGTGGCGGGCCAGACCGGCGTGCTCAACCGCACGCTCGACGAGCGCGCCCAGGCCTTCGCCGAAGCCCTGCAGGCCGGCAGCGCGTCGCTCGTCGACGCCGTTTCGGCGGAGGGCGAACGCCTGACCCGTGATGTGACCGAGCGGGCGTCGACCATCGCCACCTCGCTCGAAGGCAGCGCGATGCGCATCGAAGCGACGGTGAACGGCCACGGCCAGATTCTCGCCGACACCCTCGCCTCCCAGACCGAGGCGTTCGAGCGCACGGTGGCGGAGAAGGTCGAGGCTGCCTCGCAGCTCGTTACCGGCCACACCGAAACGCTGGCGAACGTGCTCGACGAACGCACCCGCCGCGTCGACGCGGTGCTGGAGCAGCGTGCCCGCGAGATGAGCGAGACGCTGATCGAGCGCACCCGCGCCTTCGTTCAGGCGGTTCTGGAGGAACGGCTCGAGGTGGTCGCCGGTCTCGACGAGGCGGGCAACGCGCTTGTCACGAAGGCCGAGGCCGCCAGCACGGCGCTCGCCGAGCGCACCGCGGCGCTGCAGTCCATCGTCGCCGACGGCCTCGGCGAGATCGGCCGCACGCTCGGCAGCGAGACCGATCGCGCCCGCCAGACCGTGCAGGCTTTGCTCGGCGAGCTGCTCGGCGCGGTTTCGAACGAGAGCGAGAAGGCCCGCGAGCACCTGACCGGGGCGGCGGCGGAGATCGCCGGCAGCCTCAGCGCCGAGACCGAGCAGGCGCGCACCGTGCTCGACGTCACGCTGCGCACCCTCAGCACGACGCTGTCCGACCGCACCGACGAGATCCGCCATGCGCTGGCGGCGACGGTCGGCCAGGCGATGCAGACCCTCACCGAGGAAGGCGCCCGCACCCGCGTCGCGGTGGCGACGGATGCCGCCGCGGCGGCGGACCTGATCGCGACCGAGAGCGAGCGCTCCCGCGCCAAGATCGTGGATGCCGCCAACGCGGTCGTCGCGGTCGTGGGCGAGGCGGTGGTTTCCGCGGTCGGCGAGGTCGAGCGCGCCGCCACCGATGCCTCCAGCCGCGTCGAGACCATCGCGCTGCAGGCGAGCGGCGGCGTGTCGCAGATCGCCGCCAATATCGAGCAGAGCTCGACGGCGGCGGCAGCGGCCATCGAACAGGTCGCGGCCGCGGCCGAGCAGGCCGCCAGCACGGCGGCCGGCTCGCTCACCCGCGCCTCGGGCGAGGTGGAAGCCAACCTGACGGCCACCGCGACCGAGATGGCCCGCCTGCTCGACGCCGATTCGAGCGCGCTGGTGCAGGCGATCCGCTCCGCGACCGGCACAATCTCCGGCACGCTTTCGACAAGCCGCGCCGGGCTGGAGCGGATGCTCTCCGAGCAGGGCATCAGCCTGGAGCAGATCCTGTCGGAGCACGGCCGCCAGATCCTCGCCGAGATCGAAGCCCAGACCGCCCGCGCCGCGGAGGTGCTGTCGGAGGAAGGCCGCAACGCGCTCGCCTCCACGGTCGCCGCCAGCGAGCGCATCCGCTCCGACGTCACCGGCACGCTGGCACGGCTGCAATCCGTCACAGCCGAGTTCGGCTCGACGGCCGATGCGGCGGGCAACGATCTCGGCCATCTCGGCGAGGCGAT
The DNA here is from genome assembly GCF_900148505.1 of Pseudoxanthobacter soli DSM 19599. NCBI lineage: Bacteria > Pseudomonadati > Pseudomonadota > Alphaproteobacteria > Hyphomicrobiales > Segnochrobactraceae > Pseudoxanthobacter > Pseudoxanthobacter soli. Next base: position 69,387 of record NZ_FRXO01000009.1, read on the forward strand.
GCTGGCCCAGGCCGACAGCCTGCGCCAGGCGGTCAGCGAGGCGAGCGAGAGCACCGGCCGGTCTGCGAGCGAGATCGCCCGCCAGACTGAGCGCCTCGGCTCCACCTCGACGGCGGTTCTGGCCGAACTGAACGAACTGGCCGGGCGCATCGAGGAGCAGTCCCGCGCGCTGACCTTCGCCACCCAGCAGCTCGACCAGGCCAACCAGATCGCCGACGCCACGCTGTCGCAGCGCCGCGAGGCCATCGAGGCGCTGACCGGCGACCTCTCGGCCAAGACCGAGGCCATGGAAGCGATGATGCAGGCCCTGACCGCCCAGGCGGAACAGGCCATCGCCGCCGCCGAGGCGCGGGCGACCGCGATCAGCCAGCGCGTCGCGGCGCAGGCCGAGGACCTGACCACGACGCTCGGCGCCAGCGCGGAGAACGCCGCGAGCGTACTCTCGTCCGGCCTCGAGGAGATCAAGCTCACCGCCGACCGCGAAGGCGAGCGCTCCCGCGAGGTGCTGCGCCGCGTGCAGCACGCCGTGACCGAGGAGATGAACCGGGTTCTCGGCGAGACCACCGCGCGCTTCGGGCGGCTGTCCTCGGAGATGTCGCAGGCCGCGGCCGCGATGCGGCAGGAGCTGGAAGCCACCCGCGCCGAACTCCAGCGCGGCATCTTCGAGCTGCCGGAAGAAACCCAGCGCAGCACCAACGAGATGCGCCGGGCACTTTCTGGCCAGCTTCGGGCGCTCGACGAACTCGCCGCCATGGTCAGCCGGCAGTCCGCCGCCTTCGCCGTGGGCGCTCCGGCCCAGGGCGTTCCCGCTGCCGCGCAGCCGGCCCCGGTTCATGCGGCCGCTGCACACGCGGCGCCTGCACACGCGGCTGCGGCACAGTCCGCCACCGCGCGCCGGCCGGAGCCCGCAGCCGCCGCCGTCTCGGAGCCGTCCGTCCGCGTGGGCGAGCCGCAGGCCCGCGCGACGACGCGCCAGGCATCGCCCGCTCCCGCGGAGCCCTCGACGCTGCGCCGCACCCGGGGACCGGAGCAGCCCCCTGCCCCGCCCGCCGCCGAGCGTTCGTTCGGCGCCGCGCAGCCGCAGCCCCAGCCTGCGCCCGGCAAGGAGCGCGGCTGGCTGAGCGACCTGCTGCGCCGCGCCTCCGACGACGTCGCGGAACCGCAGCAGCCTGAGGACGAGCACGAGGACGGCCTCGACCTGCCGCCGCCGGCACCCCGCGCGCCGGACGAGACCCATGGCGTCATGAACCCGGCGATCGCCCACAGCGATGCGCTCGACTCGCTGGTGGGCGACATCGCCCATGCCATCGACAACGAGAGCTTCGCCACCCTATGGGCCCGCCGCCGCCTCGGCGAACGCAACGTGTTCACCCGCCGGCTCTACACCCTGAAGGGCCAGCAGACCTTCGACGACGTGCGCCGCCGCTACCACCGCGACCCGTCGTTCCGGGCGGCGGTCGACCACTATATCGACGCGTTCGAACAGCTGCTGTCGGACATCGAGCCTGACGACCGCGACGGTGCCCGGGGCCAGGCCTACCTGACCTCGGAGACCGGCAAGGTCTATACCGTGCTCGCCCACGCCGCGAACCGGCTGGGCTGATATCGCGGCGGACCGACATCGGCGACCGGAGGCAGGTCCGATCCCTGCCTCCGGATCGCTGCCTCCACATCGCTGCCCTGGATCGCTACCTCCGGATCCCCGCCACCCCGTGTCCCTGTCTCCACCATGCCTCCCGATCACGCCGCCAGGAGCGGGCACTGGGGTCGGGGAGGCATGAGATTGATCCCATCAATAGGTAGTTTCCGGCATGCGGGCCATCCGCACCGATGGCGTTCCCGCCTGCTCCCCGCCTTCGACGATCTGACCGGCGTCACGCGCTTTCGGCCATCGCGGCGCGCAGGCGCGGCACCGACCAGTCCATGAAGCAGCGGACCTTCGGCGGCAGCGGCTCCGACGGCGCGTAGATCAGGTTCACGGGGAGCGGTTCCGGCGCGAAGTCGGCGAGCAGTTCCCGCAAACGGCCCGTCCGCAACTCGTCCGCGACCTGATAGGACAACAGACGGATGATGCCGACATCCGCGAGGGCCGCCTGAACTGCCGCCCCTGTGGTGTTGACCGCGAGCTTCGGGCGCGGCTCGACCGCGAAGGCGACGCTGTCGCGGCGATAGCGCCACTCCGGCGCGACGGCGAAGCCCTGGAAACTGATGCCGTCGTGGCGGACGAGGTCCTCCGGCCGCTCGGGCACGCCGCGCCGGGCGAGATAGCCGGGGCTGGCGCAGATCACCCGGCGCACGGTGCCGACGCGCGTGGCGATCAGCGCGCTGTCCGCGAGGTGCCCGATGCGCAGCGCGACATCGACATGCTCGTCGGAGAGACTGACCTGCCGATCGGCCAGCGTCAGCCTGAGGTTGATCTCCGGCTGTTCCTCCAAAAAGCCCAGCACGACGGGAAGCAGATGGCGCTGCCCGAACTCCACCGGCGCGGTGACGTGAAAGCCGCCGCGCAGCGCGCCGAAATCGCCCGCGGCCTCGCGCTCCGCCGCCTCCAGATCCTCTAAAATCCGCCGGGATGCGGCAACGAACGCACGGCCCTCCTCCGTCAGAGCGAGGCCCCGGCTGGTACGCAGCAGCAGGCGGGCGCCGAGATGCCGTTCGAGTTCGCCGACCTTGCGGCTGATCGTGGCAAGCGGCGTACCCAGCCGCCGCGCCCCCGCCGAGAGGCTGCCGGCCTCGACGACCGCCACCAGCACCGTCATGGCATCGAACCGATCCATGTCGCCTTCCAGTAAATGAGAGGAGCATTCCCGAACATACAGGATACGCCAACAAACCGGGAAGCTCTAGCGTGAGCCACTGGCGGGTGGAAGCGGCTCTGGAGAGCGCCTCGCCGATCGATCACAGGAGGAGGACCCCATGCTCGACATGTCCCGCCGCGCGTTTGCCCGTGGCTTGCCTCTCGGCATCGCCGGGCTCGGCCTCATGCCCCTCCTCCGCCCGGTTCCGGCCTCGGCGGCGGCCGGCGAGGCCCCGGTCGCGACGGTGACGCCGCTCGCGCAGATCGGCATCGGCCGCTTCACCGTGACCGCGCTGACCGACGGCTATGCGGACATGCCCTACACCTTCTTTCCCGGGCGCACCGCCGCCGAGGTCGAACAGGCCGCAGTGGCACAGTTCACCGCCCGGCCGAGCGGCGTGCGCTTCCTGTTCAACCAGTACCTGATCGACGACGGCGAGCGGCGAATCCTGATCGACACCGGACCGGCGGGATCCATCGGGCAGACCGGGGCGCTGCCGCAGGCGCTTGCCGCGCTCGGCCTCAAGCGGGAAGAGATCGACGCGGTCATCGTCACGCACATGCACGAGGACCACATGGGCGGGCTGATCGCGGGCGGAAAGAACAATTATCCGAACGCCGAGCTCCACATCGACCGGCGCGATATCGTCCACTGGACCGACCCGGCGAAGCGCGCCGGCGCGCCCGACTACCTGCAGAACAGCTTCCGCATGGCGCCGGATGTGGTGCAGCTCTATCCCCGGCTGCAGGCGATCGACGGCGAGCGCGAAATCGTGCCCGGCGTCTCCATCGTCGACCTGACCGGCCACACGCCGGGCCACATCGGCGTGCGGGTGGAGGACGGCGGGAAGAGCCTCATCATGGTGTCCGACATGGTGTTTCCCGTCGTGCACCCCGGCGCGACCGACGTCGGCTTCCTGTTCGAGCAGGACCGTGCGGCGGCGCAGGCGATGCGCGACCGCTTCTTCCCGCAGGCCGCCGCGGAAGGCGCGCTGATCGCGGCGACGCATATGCCCTTCCCCGGCCTCGGCCGCATCGTCGCCGACCGCGGCCAGTTGCGCTGGCAGGTGTCGGACTGGGCCTTGCAGGGCTGACGGCCGGCGCGCCAGAGCGCATGCTATCGACAGCGAAACAGGGACAGCGAGGCAGTAATATGCGCAACGGCTATCTCGAGATCGCGTCGACGCCCTCGGTCGAGGCCGCGCAGGAGCATTATGGCAGTGCGGCCCGGTGGGCGCGGGCCGGCGATCGGGGCACGGCGGGAGGCGATTTCACGGACGAGGATGTCCGCAACCGCCGCCTCGGCCCGCCAGAGCGGGCGTTCATCGCCGAGCGCGACGGCTTCTATCTGGCGAGCGTGTCGGAGACAGGGTGGCCCTATGTGCAATATCGCGGCGGGCCGCCGGGCTTCCTGAGGGTCGTCGACGAGGCGACACTCGGTTTCGCGGATTTCCGCGGCAACCGGCAATACATCACCACCGGCAATGTGGAGGCGCACAACCGGGTGTCGCTGTTCCTGATGGACTACGCCCATCGCCAGCGCCTCAAGATCTTCGGCCGCATGCGCATCCTCGATGCGGCTGACGACCCTGCGCTGGCCGAACGGCTGATCGTGGCGGGCTATCCGGCGCGCGTCGAACGCCTCGTCACGATCGCGGTGGAGGCGTTCGACTGGAACTGCCCGCAGCACATCACGCCTCGCTTCACCGAGACGGAACTGGCGGCGGCGCTCGCCCCCGTGCGCGACGAACTCGCGACGCTTCGGCAGGAGAACGCCCGGCTGCGGCAGGAACTGCACGCGCGCCAGACCCGCGACGGCGACGCCACCGAGCGCCCCATCTGATCCCGCCGCCTCATCCGCGCGGAACCGGATGGGCGGGCCAGGCGAGCATTGCGAGCGCGATCATCCCGCGCACATCGTCGACGGTGGCGCCTGCCTGAGGCAGGTTCATCACGGCCTGCAGCACGCCAAGAAAGTGCCAGGCGAGGCGCTCGATATCCGCCGCCGGCGAGAGTTCCCCCGCCTCCACCGCTTCGCGGAAGAGGTCGCCGAGGATCGCGCGCTGCCTCGCAAGTCCTTCCAGTGCCACCGCCTTTCCGGCCGGCGGCAGATCGCCCATCTCGGCGCACGAGCGGACAAGCAGGCAGCCCGGCGGGCGGGTGCGGCGGCGCTCCTCCGTCGGCAGCAGCCCCATGAGCAGTGCCTGCAACCGCTCGCGGTGCGAGGCGCCCTGCGCAGCATTCATGCGGGCGACGACGCGACCGACATAGGCCGCCAGCACCTCGCGAAACAACCCCTCCTTGTCGCCGAACCGCTTGTAGAGGCTCGACCGCGACAACCCCATCGCTGCTGAGAGCTGATCGATGGAGGCCGCGGCATAGCCGTGCCGCCAGAAGATTTCCATTGCCGCGTCGATCACGGACGCCTCGTCGAACTGGGGTCTGCCGCTCATGAAAGCCCTGCTTGACATCTTGGACCGATCGTTCCATTAATTTTGGAACGATCGGTTCAGAATACCTGTACAGATGCCCATGTTCAAGTGCCGCGCCTGTTCAGGTGTCGCCCGGTCGCGCATCGCCGACGGCTCATTGAGTGGGCCGGAGACGCCGCCTCGACGCCGGCCGCGCACGATGTGTTGGCGCAGGCATCTGCGGCGCCGGCCATGCGAGGCGGGCTCGCGCCCACCGCGATTCATCTCCCCCGGAGCCGCCCCGATGCCATTCGGCATCGCAGACAGGGCGGCCGTGCCGGTGACGACCCCAAGAAAGGAAGCAGCGATGACCGACGAAACCGCCCCCGCCCCCCTCGGCTGGGACCTGTTCATCCGCAAGCGCGCCAGCGCGACCCAGGGCGTTCCGCCGGGCAAGGAAAGCCTGTGCTGGGTGGCGAACACCGTGACGCTGATCCGCGGCGCGCGCGAGGCCGTTCTGGTCGACACCTTCCTCAGCGACGTCCACACGGCCGAACTCGCGGACTGGATTGCGGCGCAGGGCCTGCCGCTGCGCACCATCTACCTGACCCACGCCCACCCCGACCACTTCTTCGGGCTGGCCCTGCTGCTCGCACGCTTCCCCGAAGCCCGGGCGGTGGCGATGCCGGAGGTGGTGGCGGCGATGCGCGTGCAGTCCTCTCCCGCGATGGTGGAAGACAACTGGCGCCGCCGCTTCCCCGGCCAGGTTCCGGACCGCCTGACGGTGGCGGAAGCGCTCGACGGCGACAGCTTCACGCTGGAAGGCCACACGCTGCGCACGATCCCGCTCGGCCACACCGACACCGACGCCACCACGGGGCTGCACATCCCCTCGCTCGGTCTCGTCGTCGCGGGAGACGCCGTCTATAACGAGACACACCCGTACCTGACGGAGACCGACCGCGCCGGCCGGAAATCCTGGCTCGTCGCGCTCGACCGCATCGAGGCGCTCGCCCCGACCGCCGTCGTCGTCGGCCATGGCCCGCTCGATCCGGACAACAGCCCGTTCCACATCGCCGCCACCCGCCGCTACATCCAGGACTTCGACCGCCTCGACCGCGAGACCACGACGGCCCGCGAACTCTACGACGCCATGCTCGCCCTCTACCCCGACCGCATCAACCCCGGCTCGCTCTGGGGCGCCGCCCATGCGGCGAAGGCGGAGATTTGAGGGGATGAAAGACAGGGCGACGCACGGTCCCCATGCGGCGGTTTCGCCGCATGGGGGAATGCCGCAAGCCGCTGAACCGCACCAGATTGGCCGAGCGGACTGGCGCGAGGACCGGACGTTCGACGCAGCGGCGCCGAATGGTCGGGTTGGAGCCAGAACAGGTGTGACCGGCTTTGCTCGCTACGCGAAGTCGCCGCGCAGGAGGAACTGATGTGATCGCGCTCGGGCGTGTCAGGCGAGTTGCGCTTCGATCGCAGCCTTGTCGACGACCGACCAGACGCGCGCGATCTTTGCACCGCGGAATTCGTAGAAGACGTTCTCCGTGAACGAGACACGGCGACCATAGACCGGAAGGCCGAGAAAGAGGCCGGTCGGCCGGCAATCGAAGGCGAGCCGCGCGCCGATGATCGGGGTGTCCTCGATCAGGAGATCAAGCCTGAAGGCGAGATCGGGTATCTGCCGGAAGTCCTCCTCCAGCATGGCCCGATAGCCGGCCAGTCCGAAGCTCCGGCCATTGTGTTCGACATCGGCCGTCACGAACCGGCTGAGGCTCAGCCAGTCCTGAGCATTCAAGCAGGCGATATAGCAACGATAGATATCGGCGATGGTGGCGGACACCAGGCAGCCTCCGATAGTGCAAAGGAACGACGGCTGGCGATCGTCGGCGCAATTCAGAAATGGGGGCTGGTCTGCGCGTTACCCAGGGCAACACGGCGCACGGAACCTTTGCACGGAGCGCACGGGTGGCCGTCACCGCGGCGCTGACGCCCGTCCTCGCGCCAAACCAAGCGGGGCAGGCGCCCTCCTGCGGCCCGTGGCTAGAGCATATCCCGTTCAGACCGGATCGATCCGAACGATAAGGATATGTTCTAGCTTTTGACTCTGAAGCGATTTCTTGTCGATCTGATGATTCCATCAGATCGGAAAGCGCTCTAGGGCCGAAGCGTCTCTGCCAGATAGTCCAAAAAGCATCGGACCCGGGCGGGAATATGCGAGCCGCCGACGAAAAGGGCGTGGACTTCCTCCGTATCGCCCGGATTGAACTCCTCCAACAGGGGCGTCAGCGCGCCCGACCGTATCTCTTCCTCGACGGTAATGGTCCCGACCCGCGTGATGCCAACGCCACCGATCGCGAGCTGTCTCAGCGTATCGCCGTTATCGGCCTCGACACTCCCCTTGATGGCGAGCGCATAAAGGCGCCCATCCCTCAGGAAGGGCCAGACCGGTGCGGTGCGTTTGAAATTGAAGCCGAGGCAGTCATGGGTGTGCAAGTCTTCGGGCATTTTGGGGTGCCCGCGGCGCGCCAGATAGTCCGGCGACGCGACGATCACCTTTCGGGTCTGGGCAAGCTTTCGGGCAACCAGCGGCGTGTCCGCCAGAGGACCCACCCGAATCGCCACATCAGCTTGACCGGCCGCGATGTCGACGACGGCGTCGGTCAAGCTGATGTCCAGCACTATGTCCGGATAACGCTGGATGAACCCGCCGAGCACGGGCAGCAGGAACATCCGCCCATACTCGATCGAAGCACTGACGCGCAGCCGCCCTCTCGGCGAACTCCGATGGGAGATCAGTTGCTCGGTTTCGCGGACGTCGGCCAGGATGCGGCGCGCGGCCGAGAGATAGCTGGCCCCTTCGGGGGTCAGCGTCAGCAGCCGCGTCGTTCGCAGCAGGAGCCGGACGCCGAGCCGTTCCTCCATGTGATCGATGACGCGCGAAACGGACGATGGAGCCATAGCGACTTTCCGCGCCGCCGCGGAGAAGCTCCCGTTCTCGGCGACCAGCGCGAACAGTTCCAGCTCCCTGCCCCAATCTGCCGAAGGAGCCCTACGATGCGCGGGATGCAAAGGACCTCTCATCGCCAGGAGCCTACACAGCCCGGATCATGACGTCCATTTCTGTGTCAGGTCACCCAAAGTCGACCAGCCAGGAGAACGCTATGGTTACTCCCTTTGTCATCGATATCCCCGAACGTCGCATTGCCGCTATTCGGAGCAAAATCGCGCAGTACGATTGGGATAGTCTCCCGGATGTGGGCGGCTGGTCGGCCGGCATTGGCAAAGATGACCTGCGGCGGATTGTTTCCTATTGGCAGGAGGCCTTCGACTGGCGTGCAGTCGAGCGCCGGCTGAACGAGCTGCCCAACTTCACGACCGAGATCGATCGCGAGCGCATTCATTTCCTGCACAAGCGCGGAAATGGCACGAGGCCGCCGCTGCTGTTGCTGCACGGATGGCCTGGCTCTTATCTTGAGTTCGATCGGTTGCTCGATCCGCTGGCATCGGCCGGACATGACGTCGTGGTGCCATCGCTTCCCGGGTTCGCGTTCTCGAGCCCGATCACGGGCATCATCGGACCGAGGCGAACCGCCGCGCTTATGCATGGCCTGATGCAGCGCTTGTTCGGGCAAACCCGCTACTTCGTTCAGGGCGGCGACTGGGGATCGGGTATCGCGAGCTGGATGGCCATGGATCAGCCGCAAGCGCTGCTCGGCTTTCATATGAACATGGTCAGCGTGTTCGCAGAAGACGCCGTTCCCGCTTCGCTTGAAGAGAAGGACTGGTTCACGCGTCGAGCAGCCATCCTCGATTGGGAGCAAGGATACAGCCACGAGCAGGGCACCCGGCCGCAGACATTGGGCGTGGCCATGGCTGATAGCCCCGTCGGGGCCGCCGCTTGGATAGTGGAGAAGTTCGGCGTCTGGGCGGATCTGCCGCGGCGCGCAGACGGCAGCCCCGATCTCTGGAGTCGCTTCTCGGAAGAGCAACTGCTCACGAACATCATGCTTTATGTCGCCCCGCCTGCGGTCGTGACGGCGAGCTGGATCTATCGCGGGCAGCGGCTGGAAGGAGCCGATCGCTTTCCGGCCGGCTCACGCGTCGAGACGCCGATGGGGTGCGCAGCTTTTCGAGACCCGGTTTTCCTGCCGCCGCCACGCTCGTTTGCCGCAAAGACTTACAACATCGCTCATTGGACCGATATGCCGCGCGGAGGCCACTTCGCCGCCATGGAAGAACCGCAGCTCTTGCTGGCTGACCTCCAGGCCTTTATCGCAACGGTGTCGCTGCCCTAAAACCTCCCTGACGCAGGCTTGCCTTCCAGGCAGCACCTCCTCGCGGCGCGTTGCCGCCGAAGTGTGTCGGTCCCCTCGACGTCCGCTTTCTCCAACGGCCGCCCGAGGCCCGCCGATCCGCCCCCCCCCCCAAAGGGACGCCTCTAGAGCGCTTTCCGATCTGATGGAATCATCAGATCGACAAGAAATCGCTCCAGATTCAAAACCCTGAGCATATCCTTTCCTTGTCGTTCAGATCGGTTCGATCTGAACGGGTTATGCTCTAAGGGCGGCCGAGTGGGCGCCGGCACCCTTGTGTCCGCCCTCGATGGACCCATCGAGCCTGCTCGCAACCGGATTCAGGAGCGCATGGCGGCCCTACGAGCCGCCTCCGAGTCGATGGGCGGCGCGGTCGTGTCACATTCGGGCCGCTTGCGTCGTCATCGCTTCGAACGTCGATCTCCGGCGTTCCGAGCACAGGCATGAGACATGAGCGAGAACACGCGACTGGTCTGGAACGAGGTGGCGCCGCAGGGCGCCAAGGCGCTCTACGGCATCCACCACTACATCACCACGGGCACCGCCCTGCCCCATGAACTCATCCACCTTGTCTTCCTGCGGGTCTCGCAGATCAACGGCTGCGCCCACTGCATCGACCTGCACACGCGCGACCTGCTCAAGACGATGCCGCTCGAAAAGGTCGTCCTCGTTCCGGTCTGGGCCGAGGTGCCGCATCTGTTCTCTGAACAGGACCGCGCCGCTCTCGCCTGGGCAGAGGAGGTCACGCTGGTCAGCGAGACCCACGCCTCAGACGAGGCCTACGCGGCGGCCAGCGCCGCCTTCACGCCGAAGGACCTGGTGGATCTCACGATCACCATTGCGGCGATGAACGCGTTCAATCGGCTTGGGGCGCCCTTTCGACTGCCTGTCCAGGCGAAGGCCTAGGACCGATCGGGCGGGAACCGTTTCCGTCGCGGCGATGTGCTCCACGTCATGTCAGGCGAAGGTCGGGAACCGCCCGTCGGTGAACAAGGCCGGCCGCAGGCGGGCCCAGTTCGATGCGAACTGGAAGGTATCAAGATCGGCGAAGGTCTGTCCGATGACCTGCATGCCCGAGGGCATTCCTTCGTCGACCAGGCCGAGCGGAACGTCCACGACCGGGTAGCGGTTGAGGAGGTTCCACGGCCACGTCAGCGCCGCGCCGAACCCTGTGCCCGTCCACAGGTCGACATTGTCGGCCTTGCTCTTGAACATGTCCGCACGGATGAGCGGCGTCGTCATGGTCGGCATGAGCAGGACGCGGTAACCCTTCCCGAAGACCCGCTGTTGAACTTGCCGGTGCAGAAGCTCGACCAGAGCCTCGGCTTCCTCCGCTTGCCGCGGTCCGACGGGTCCGACGACGTCGATCACCTCCGCCATGTAGGGGGAGAGACGATCCCGGTTCGCGTTCGCCGTATCGACCAGGGTGCCCAGCGACGTCGCCATCAGCCCGCGGATGAAGACGAGCTTCTGGTCCTTCGAGAAGCCGCAGTCGACCTCGTCCACGACGCAGCCGGCCTTGCGGAGGGCTTCCACGCCCTGCTGCATCGCCGCCTTCACCGGTGGAATGACCTCGGCGATGGCCGCGCCCCAATCAAGGGCGATCCGCCATCCAGACAGGTCGGGATATTGGGTGGGATAGTCGAGGCGAGGCCGGATGGCGGCCATGACCTTGTCGGAGGGGCCGACAATCGCGTTCTGGAGATGGATGAGATCGTCGCAGCGTCGCGCGAGCGGGCCAGAAGTCGAGAAGGGCACTTCCCCGCTCGCGACGCGCCCGAACGGCGGCCTGAAGCCGTAGAGACCGTTCTGCGAGGCAGGGAGGCGGATCGAGCCGCCCATGTCCGATCCCATCGCCAGCGTCGCGAAGCCCGCAGCCAGCGCCGCCCCCGATCCCGCCGACGACCCGCCCGGCGAGTATTCGAGGTTCCATGGATTGTGGGTCGTGCCCCAGGCGCGGGTCGAGGCGCCGATGAAGAGATAGAACTCCGGCACCGTCGTCTGGAACGGCATGACGGCGCCGGCTGCCTCGAGCGAGTCGATGACCGCGCTGTTTTCGGTCATCGGCGGCGCGTCTTTGTAAACGAGCGACCCCTGCGTCACCTGCCAGCCCGGCCGGCCGAACTCGTCCTTGATCGCGACCGTGATGCCCTCGAGAGGTCTCGCATCGCCACGTCGATAGCGGTCCTCAGAGTGTTGGGCCTCTTTCAGCGCCTGATCGAAATGTTCGTAGGTGATGCAGTTTATCTTCGAATTGAGCGCTTCGACGCGCTTGATCTGCGCCTTCAAGAGATCGACCGGGGAAGCCTTCCTGGCCCGGAACAGGGCGATCAGTTCGTCGACCGAGGCGTAGCTGAGCGGATCGTCCGTCTCGGCCTGGGCGGCCGAAGGACCAAGCCTGGACGCGACGAACGCCGTGCCGGCGGCCTTGATGAGTGTTCTGCGATCGATCATGTGCGTTACTTTCGCCGAAGGGACCAAACACGACGTATATTGTGGCGGTGGCCACGAAGACGGCGACCGCCAAATACCGACGCCGCATCTCCGGCAAAGAAACATTGCCACGCACGCACGGAAGTCATCGCGCTACACATGCGCGCGGCAGAGCGTCCATGACATTGACGCACGTCAACCCGCGGGTGACGCGCACATCGTCCGCCGGCCGGACGGCATCATGCAGGCGGCGGGTTCGGCGACATTGCGCGGAAGGTGACCGCGTGGGGCGCGGCGGCGCGCTCCATCTCTTGCCCTGGCTGTCCATGACGTCGGGAGAGTTGGGCGCTGCCAGCACTCCTCCAACCGCCCGCCGAGGGCGCCACACTGACATTGCCGATGTCAGCGCTCACCGTTGGAGGGGCGTCTTCGTCAAATGATCGGTCGCCACGGCTATCATTCAGCTTCACGCGACGGCAAAGCCGGGGCCGGGAGTGGAACGGCAGCTTCCGACATACAAATCGGCATAACCGACATGTCTGCGCACCAAACAAAGGCTGGGCTCAGGCCGCTCTCCCGGACCGCGCGCCGACATAGACGAAATGAGACCTGCGTCTTCGCCGCAGTGCTTTAGAATAGGCACGGCGGTACGCTTCGGCAGAGTCCCGCTGCACCGAAGCGTGACGTTCGATATCACGCGGTTTTGCCAGTCAGGCACCACGATCGGCGCTTGCAAAACGTCGCCACCCTCACAGGGCTGTCCAGCCCCCATCCAGCATCAGAGCGCTGCCAGTCATCAGTGATGCAGCATCCGATGCGAGGAACACCGCCGCCGCAGCCACTTCGTCAACGCGCCCAATGCGACCGAGCGGAATCTTCGACAGCACTTCCGTGCGGAAAGCCGCATCGCGGAAGTAGGGTTCAGTCATCGGCGTCTCGACAAAGGTCGGGCAGATGGTGTTGACGCGGATGCGATGCGGCGCCAGCTCCACCGCCAGCGCCTTGGTGAAGCCCTCCAGCCCCCATTTCGAGGCGCAGTAGAGCGTGCGGTTGGCGGCACCGACATGACCCATCTGCGACGACATGTTGATCACCGATCCGCCGCGCCCCTCCTCGATCATCCGGGCGGTGACGGCCTTGGCCGCGAAGACGGCGCTGCGCAGGTTGAGCCCCAGCACGGCGTCGTAATCCTCGACCGTCACCTGCGCGAGCGGCTTGGGTCGGTTCGTTCCGGCATTGTTGACGAACACGTCAAAGGCGGGGCGTGCCGCCATCAGCGCGGCGAACCCCTCCAAGTCGGTCACATCCGCCGGCAGCGCCTCAACCTTGAGGCCCTGGGCCCGCAAGTCCGCCGCCGCCTCACCGATCTCGCCCTCCGAACGGGCGCAAAGCGTGACCTCCGCACCCGAGGCGGCGCAGGCCTGGGCGATGGCGAGGCCGATGCCGCGCCCCGCGCCCGTCACCAGCACTCGTTTTCCGTCCAGCCGGAACGACGGCACGGCGGTGCTCATTCCGCCGCCTCGCCATAGGGCACGTTCTTGTGGCCATAGCGGCGCACGCGCACATTGCACTGCTCGGCATGACCGACGAAGCCTTCCAGCAGGCACAGCCGCGAACCATAGGCGCCGATCGTCGCCGCCGCCTCGTCGGTGGTGATCTTCTGATAGCTGTGGGTTTTCAGGAACTTGCCGACCCAGAGACCGCCGGTGTAGCGCCCGGCCTTGTGGGTCGGCAGCGTGTGGTTGGTGCCGATCACCTTGTCACCATTGGCGACATTGGTGCGCGGGCCAAGGAACAGCGCGCCGTAGGAATGCATGTTGGCGAGATACCAGTCGTCGCGGTCGGTCATGACCTGCACATGCTCGGAGGCGATGTCGTTGGCGACCTGCAGCATCTCCTCATGGGTGTCGCACAGGATCACCTCGCCATAATCGGCCCACGATCTGGTCGCGGTATCGGCGGTCGGCAGCAACGCCAGCAGGCGGTCGATCTCGGCGAGCGTATCCTCGGCAAGCCGACGGCTGTTGGTGATGAGAACGGCCGGCGAATTGTAGCCATGTTCTGCTTGCCCGAGCAGGTCGGTCGCGCAGATCTCGCCATCCACCGTATCGTCGGCGATCACCATGGTCTCGGTCGGACCGGCGAACAGGTCGATGCCGACGCGGCCGTAGAGCTGGCGTTTGGCCTCGGCGACGAAGGCGTTGCCGGGCCCGACCAGCATGTCGACGGGCGCGATGGTCTGCGTGCCGATCGCCAGCGCGCCGATCGCCTGGATGCCGCCCAGCACATAGATCTCGTGTGCGCCGCCCAGATGCATGGCGGCAATCACCGCCGGGTTCGGCTCGCCCTTGAAGGGTGGGGTCGCGGCGGCAATGCGCGGCACGCCGGCCACCGACGCGGTCAAAACCGACATGTGCGCCGAGGCGACCATCGGGAACTTGCCGCCCGGCACGTAGCAGCCGACCGACTGTACCGGAATGTTCCTGTGCCCGAGAATGACGCCGGGCAGAGTCTCGATCTCGATATCCGTCATCGAGTTGCGCTGCGCCTGCGCGAAATTGCGCACCTGCGTCTGCGCGAAGCGGATGTCTTCCATGTCCCGCGTCGAGACCCGCGACATCAGCGCCTCGATTTCGCTCAGGCTCAGCCGGAAGGCCGGCGGCGAATAGCGATCGAACTTCTCCGACAGCTCGCGCACCGCAACATCGCCGCGCGCCTCGATATCGGCGAGGATGGTCTCGACCGTCTCACGAACCCGGCGGTCGTCCTGCGAGCGCTCCTCGGAGGGCTTGCCGCGCTTCAAATAGGTTACGGCCATAGTGCTGGTCCTTACGTTTAGGTGTGTCTCGAAGGCGAGGAGAGAAGGCCGGGAGCTAGAGCGCTTTCCGATCTGATAGACTCATCAGATCGACAAGAAATCGCTCCAGATTCAAAAGTTTGAGCATATCCTTGTCGTTCAGATCGGTTCGATCTGAACGGGATATGCTCTAGAGCGCTTTCCGATCTGATGGAATCATCAGATCGACAAGAAATCGCTCCAGATTCAAAAGCTTGAGCATATCCTTGTCGTTCAGATCGGTTCGATCTGAACGGGATATGCTCTAGGGAGCGAGACCGCTGGCCTTTTTGAAGGCGGCGAGGCCGGTGAGAGCCTGGTCGCGCCAGGCGCGACGGGCGGCCAGTTCCGCTTCCGGAAGTGCCGCGCGGCGCTCCTCGCCAGCGCGACGGATGGTCTCTTCCGGCCAGGCGCGCGGCGTGCGGCTCTCCGCCATGGCGTGGTACATGCCCCCGAGCCGGGCGGCGTAGTCGACGATGCCGCCGGGCGCGTTCAGGTCGATGGTCTCGAACGGCCCCATGAAGGCCCAGCGCAGCCCGAGCCCGTGCGCGATGGTGGCGTCGATGTCGGCAAGGCCGGCATAGCCCTCGTCGTACAGCGCCCAGGCCTCGTTCAGCAGCGCGCCCTGCAGGCGGTTCAGGATGAAGCCGTCGATCTCGCGCGTGAGCATCACCGGCACCTGCCCGACCGCGTGCATCAGCGCGCGCGCGCCGGCCAGCGCCTCGGCATCGGTCCACGGAGCCGGCACCAGTTCGACCACGGGAGCCAGATGCGGCGGGTTGACCGGATGGGCGATCAGGAAACGCCCGCGATGGGCGCAGCCCTCGGTGAAACGCGAGGCGGGAATGCCGGAGGAGGAGGAGCCGACGATCGCATCCGGCGCCATGACGGCGTCGATGGCACGGCAGATCTCGCTCTTGACGTCCACACGCTCGAAGACCGACTCCTGCACATAGCTGGCGCCGTCCAGCGCCGCCTCCAGCGTGTCGACCACATGCAGCCGGTCGATGACCGCCTCGACATCCTCGATCAGGCCGACCTTGGCCAGTGCGGTCGCGCTCTCCCGCGCCCAGGGCAGGATGCGGGCGCGGACATCGGCGACCGGGTCGTAGACCTGCACCCGCAATCCGGCGCGGGCAAACACCAGAGCCCAGCCGGAGCCGACCAGGCCGGCGCCGACGATCGCGACGACATGGGCCGTGGCAGGCACCGCGCGCGTCATCCCGACACCTTCGAGGTTTCGCCGTCGGCAAGGCAGATCTCGGTGATCCGCAGGCCTTCGCGGGTGATGCGCGAGGGGAAGGTGTCGCGCAGGCGTTCCTCGTGCACCGGGATGACGCGGTGCGAGTCGTAGCCGACCTGCTTCATCATCGCCTCGGTGGCGAGCACCAGATTGGTCTGGCTGCCGACCGCGAGACCGACCGGCGTGTAGACCTCCTTTTCATCCACGGCCGCGCCGGGGCCGTGGATGTTGTCGAACACATAGACGAGGTCGCCAGCGAGCACCCAGGTGTCCTGCGACTGCGCCTGCCCGTCATTGCGCACCGTCACCCACATGGAGCCCCAGGTGTGGCTGTCATCGGCGGCGTGGAGATCGATGCCCGGCAGTACGTCGGCAAGCGCCCCGTTCACGGTGACGAGCCGCTTCTGGCGGGCGAGATCGGCGCCGCGCACGATGTCGCCAGGATCGACCGCCACCATCATCCAGCGCATGCGGTCAGGCAGCGACATCGCCCAGACCCATTTCGCGATCTCGCGCTCCTGGATGTAGAACTTGGCGTTCGGGAAGTCTTCGACATTGCCGAAATGGTCGAAATGGGCGTGGGTGATGAAGCAGGTATCCACGTCTTCCGGCTTCACGCCGATCTCGGCGAGAACCGTGGTGGGATTGCGCCAGTTCTCCACGCCGAAACGGTCACCCAGAACCTTGCCATAGTCCTTGTCGTTGTACCCGACATCGACCATGGCGACATGATCGCGCCCCTTGATGACGACATAGCAGTAGGGAAGCTTCACGAAGCCCTGGTTATGCGCGCCGTAGAGCACGCCACTCTTGTGATAGTTTTTCACGAAAGAGTATTCGCATACCCAGATCGAATAGTCGGACATGGCTCGTTTCCTTCCTTTTCGGCTTTTGTCTTTTTCGACCGGCGGTTCAGCGTCCGCAGGAGCAACAGGCATGGGAGAGGTCCACCATCGCGAACCCCGCCTTTTCGGCCGTGGCGGCGCTCAGATGCGCGTAGGCACGGCGCACATGGCGGGAGATGGTGTCGAAGGTCGCCTCGTTGTCGACGTGCGGACGGAGCTCGGAGAACGTTCCCAGCGCTAGGCCCGAAAAAGCGTGCGCAGCGACGATCTGCGCGCGGTGCGGCTGCAACGCGTCGGGGGCGGCCAGCGCCTTGATGCGACCCTCCGCCTCGCTCCAGCGGCGCCGGCAACTCGCCAGTTCGTCAAGGCTGGCCACCTCGGACGATGCCGTGAGCTGCGCCAGGATCATCAAGCCGGCCAGCTGGCCGACGACGCGGCGCAGATCCTCGAATACCGGTCGGCAATCCGCGGCGTAGCGGGCCGCCGCATCCGAGCCGAGCAGCGGTGCCAGATCGTCCGGCCCGGCAACCGGCACAGGCAACGGCCCTTCGGCGAAAAGCGCGCAATCCGGTCGGTGCACGGTCGCCAGGCGGTCGAAAAGAGCGTTTCGCTGCATAATCATGCGATCCCTCCATCGCGCCGCCGTGTGGTGTTTCGTTCGATCAGCCGTCCCGGCGGCAGCCGCAGGATGTGCGGGTCCTGCCTGCGGTCGACCGCCAGCTCGCGGGCGAGGCTGACGGTCGCCGCCATCATCCCGTCCAGCGGCTGCGCCACCGTTGTCAGCAGGTGGGTGGGCCAGCCGGCCATGGTGATGTCGTCGAAGCCGACCACCGAGATGTCGTCGGGCACACGAAACCGGCCGCTTTCCTGCACCCCGGCGATGAAGCCGATGGCGACGATGTCATTCGCGCAGAACACCCCGTCGAGCGGGCGTCCGGCGCTTGCCGCCTCGAGCCCGGCGGCATAGCCGGCCTCGTAGCTGAAGCGACCGGCCTCGATCACGGCCGGCGGCGCGAAACCGCGTTCCACCGCCTGGGTGCAGAAGCCCCTGTGCCGCTCCACATTGGTAGAGGCACCGGGAAAGGCGGAGACATAGGCGAGGTGCTTGTGGCCGTTGTCGATGAGATGATCTGCGGCCAGCCGGCCGCCCGCCTCGTTGTCGCAGGTCACGCCGAACCCGAGGCCATCGGCGGAGAGGCGGTTGAAGAAGATGCACGGCGCCCCTGCGCGCTCGCATTTCTCGCGGGCATGCGAGGCCATGTTCGCGGCAAGCACGATGACGAGGTCCGGCTGGTAGGTCAGCAGCAGGTCGACCGCATCGTCGATCTTCTCCGGCTGGTTGGCTGCGGCGAGCATGACGTTCATGCCCGCTTCCTGCAGCATCGCCGTCATCTCGGTCATGACTTCGGGGTAGAACGGGTTGGTCAGGTCGGCGACCACCATGCCGACGATCTGGGTCTTCTTGGTGATCAGGCTCTGGGCGAAGGGATTGGGGCGATAGCCGAGCGCGGCGGCACGCTCCAGCACCAGCCGGCGCGTCTCGGAGGCGACGACCGCGTCCGGATAGAAGGCTCGCGAAACTGTCGAGACCGACATACCGAGATCGCGTGCGAGGTCCTTCACGGTCACCCGGCGTCCCTTGTCTCGTTGTGCGTCGCTCAAAGCCTGTCTCCTGTCCCGCCACCGCCGGCGATCGACTCGCTGCGGCAGGAAAGCAGATTCGTGCGGTACCGTGATATTGCGGTATCCCGTTCGCGCATCTCAGGCCGCCCGGCGCCTGCAGGAGCCGGGCGGCAGTTCGTGCTGGTTCAGTTCACCGTCGGGGCGATCTTGGTGAGCTTGTACTGGTCCGGGGCCGCCTCGCAGTGCGAGCAGTTGATGCCCGGCTCGTTGGCGGCTTTCACGATCTCGGCCGGCAGCGGCTGGATGGTCGCGCCCTTCACCGGCGTGCCGTTCAGAGCCGAGTCGATGTTCAACTCGGGCAGCAGCACCGGATTCAGCACTTCGGTGACAAAGGAGGACGGCACGCGATCCTTCGGGAAGACGTTGCAGCCGTTCTCGAACTTGTCACCCGCGCACAGCTTGACCTTGTCGGCGGGAACCCAGGGCAGCGGGTATTCGATATTGGTGGGCTTGAGCTCGCGCTTGCCGGTGAGGATTTCCATCATCAGCTTGAAGGCATAGCCCGACTGCGCCGGCGGTGAGCCGGCCGAGACGCCGGTCAGCCCCTTGGCCTGCATGGCCGGATCGGCGAGGGCGAGGCGGAAGCCGTTGGAGTTTTCGCCGGTGACTGGCACGAGATTTCCACCCTTGTCGAGCAGCGCCTGGATGGCGCCGTACTCGCCCGCCTGGGCCCAGATGCCCTGGACGTCGGGGTGCGCGGCGAGTGCCTTGGCGGTCTCCTGCTGGGTCGTGCGGTCGTCCCAGTACGAGTAATACTCGGACACCACCTCGATGCCGGGATACTTGGCGAAGATGTGCTTGGCGCCGTCGGTGTGGCGCTGGTCGACCGAGTTGCCGGGCACGCCGCGCGACAGGAAGATCTTGCCCTTGCCGCCAAGCGAATTGACCAGCGCCTGCGCCGAGTTCTCGCCGAACCCGGAGGAGAGATAGCTGACATTGTAGGCGCAGCTTTCAGTGACGGTGGCGTCGTACATGAAGAACAGCACGCCCTGCTCGCAGCCGCGCTTGATGGTGCGATTGAGCGCGGTGGCGGAGATCGGGAAGCTGACAATGCCGTCGGCGCCAGCGTCGATCATGCTCTCATAGGCGGAAATCTGCGCCTGCGGGTCGGCACCGGAGATCACCTCCTTCAGCTCGACCATGTCGTTATAGGGCGGGGTGGCCGCCAGGGCCTTGACGATGTTGGCGGCCTCGGACTGCCAGGCATTGCCCGAGTAGCTGAGGCTCAGATAGATCTTGTACTTCTTTCCATCCTTTGGGCCTTCGGCCTGTGCAGGCTGGATGGCCCCCATGCAGGCAGCCCCAAGCAGCAGGGCGGCGGTCGCGGTCTTGAGCAGCGTCGATATCATCGTCGTTTCCTCCTGGTATTTTGCGTGTTCTTGTCGTTCGTCTCGCCCGCCTGGGATCAGCGCCACAGAGAGCCGAGTTTCTGGAAAAGCTCCTCGCGCAGGAGCAGCAGCGCCACCAGCACGATGGCGCCCTCAATGATGGTGCGCAGGCCGAATTCGAGGCCGATGGCGGAGATGATGGTCCCGAGCGTGGTCAGCAGGATCGCCCCGCCGACCGTCCCGAGAAACGTGCCGCGCCCGCCGAGGATCGAGGAGCCGCCGATCACCACGGCGGCAATGGAAGGCAGCAGATAACTGTCGCCCATGCGCAGCGTGGCGCCATTGGAGTAGCCGACCAGCATGATGCCGACGAAGCCGGCGCTGATCGCGCTGACGACATAGGGCAGGATCCGCATCGCCGTGACCGGAGCGCCGGCGATGCGTGCCGCCTCCACATTGGTGCCTATGGCATAGAGATAGCGCCCGAAGATGGAGCGGCTCTGGAACAGCCAGCCGAAAATCACGAAGGCGACCAGGAACAACACCGGCGTCGGCAGGCCGAAGAGATGGCCCTTCATCAGAGCAAGCGCGGCGTCCGGCGCGGACCCGCGCGGCGTGCCGTTGGTGTAGCCGAGCAGCACCGAGGCAACGATGATCGACATCGCCAGCGTCATGATGAAGGGCGGCACTCGCAGCCAGACGATCCCGGCGGCGGAGAGGAAGCCGACCGCCCCGCACACCAGCAACACGACCGGCAGCAGGTACCAGGCACCGGGATCGGTGGCACCGACCCAGTTGGTGGCGAGAATGCCGCCGAGAGTCACCACCGCCGGCATCGAGAGATCCAGCCCGCCGGAAAGAATGACGAGACCCTGGCCGAAGGACAGCACCACCAGAAAGGAGCCCAGCACGAGCACCGTCTCCACCTGCGACCACGAGCCGAGGGACGGGCTGATGAAGCGCGCGCCCAGTAGCAGCACGACGCACAGGATGGCCACGGTAATGGTGCTGATGGTCTCGGCGCCGATGCGGGCGCTCCTGCGCGTATCGGTGGCCTGGACGAAGCGGCTTTCGGAGATCGGATTTTCGTTCATGACCGTCATTTCCGTTCCCCGATCCGCGTCAGCAGTCCACTGAAGACCACCGCTACGATCAGCACGACGCCCTGGAACAGGCCGGTGTAGAAGGAGGACACGCCGCTGGAGAACAGCACTTTCTGCAGCAGGGTGAGCGTTGCGGCGCCCATGACGGAGGCGAAGAGACCGCCGCGTCCGCCGTTCAGCGACGTTCCCCCGAGCGACACCGCGGCGAAGGACAGCAGCAGCAGAGGCGTTCCGGAATTCGGATTGCCGGTTGCCGTCTGCGCGCTCAGCATCATTCCGGCGAGGCCGTAGAGCATGCCGGCGCCGACGAAGGTGATGAAACGGGTGCGCCGCACATTGACGCCGGAGAGCGCGGCGGCGGGCTCGTCCGCACCGATGGCATAAAGCGCGATCCCGTAATTCGTGCGCCGCATCAGCAGCCACAGCCCGACCACGGCTGCGACGACAACCCCAGAGACCGGGAGCACGCCCCACAGCCGCCCCGTCAGCTCGTCGGCGATCCAGTCCGAGACCGCCCCGCCCGGCGCATTAAGGATCACCAGCGCAATGCCCTGGCAGATGATCATCGTCGCCAGCGTGGCGGCGATGGACTGGAGCCGGAGATAGGCCACCAACCAGCCGTTCACCACTCCCACGACACCGCCGATGAAAAGGCAGAGCAGCATCGAGAGCAGCGCCCCGCCCGGCCCTTCCATGGGATAGACGGCCAGCACGACGTTGCTGAGCGAGATCACGCCTGCGATCGACAGGTCGAAGCCCCGGCTCAGCACCACCAGCGTCTGCCCGGCCGCCGCGAGCGCCAACGGCGCTGTGTTGTTCATCAGCGCGGCGATCGCGTAGGTGTCCAGAGCGCGCGGCTGCTGGTAGGCGTAAAGCGCATAGAGCAGCACATAGAGCCCGAAGATCAGGCCAGCACCATGGGTCAGCCGCCAGAGCCGGTGACGCGGGGCCGCGCCCGAGCGGACAGCGGAAGAGACGGACCCGGATGCGTCCGTACTTGCAGTAGCGCTCATCGGGCATTCTCCGCGGCGACCGGAATTGGGGTGGCGGAGGAAGCGGGCGCGCGACCGGCCGGCGGGCGCGGGCCATGACCGATCATCGCCGCCACCAGCTTCTGTTCGGCGATGTCGCCGCCTTCCAGCTCGCAGAAGACCTTGCCGCCATAGAGAACCAGGCAACGATCGGCGAGTTGGACGATCTCCGGCAGTTCCGAGGAATAGAACAGCACCGAACCGCCGCGCTCGGCGAAGGCGCGTATGGCGGCATAGATCGATTCCTTGGTGCCGACATCGACACCCCGCGTGGGATCGAACAGCAGCAACGTGCGCGCGCCGGTGGCCAGCGTGCGCGCCATCAGCGCCTTCTGCTGATTGCCGCCCGACAGGTCGCCGATGGAGAAGGCGAGATAGCGCGGGTTCAGCGCCACTTCCTGCGCCGCGGGCTGCGCGGCCTTCTCCTCATCGTGCCGGCCGACGAATCCCGCCCGACCCACGCGCGGCAGGAACGGCAGCACCACGTTGGTCGCGGCCGACAGACCCGCGAGGATACCCTCGGTCTTGCGCTCTTCCGGGAGGTAGCTGATCCCGGAGCCGCAGCGCAACGCCGCGCGCGGGCTGCGATAGGCCGCCGTCTTGCCGTCTATACGGATCGCACCGCCGGTGGGCGTCTCCAGTCCAGCCAGCAAGCGGAAGAGCCCGCGCTGCCCCTGTCCTTCCAACGCGGCGACGCCGAGAATCTCGCCTTCCCCGAGTTGCAGGCTCACTCCGCGCAGGCCGTGTCCGGTCAGATCCTCAGCGGCGAGACGCGCCGCGCTTTTCGAACCCGCAACCCGCGCAGGCCGACGCGCATGCTCCACCCGGTGGCCGACCATCATCTCGAAAATGTCGCCATCGCTGGAACTGCCCAGGCCGACCGTGGCAATGGACCGGCCATTGCGGAGCACGGTCGCCGACGTGCAGATTTCCCGCACCTCGGCGAGGCGATGCGAGATGTAGAGAATGGCAACGCCACGCGAACGTGCCTTGCCGATTTGCTCGAACAGCCAGTCGGTTTCGGCAAGCGAGGCGGTCGGCTCGTCGAGGATCAGCACGCGGCCGGCATTCTCGATGGCGCGGGCGATCTCGATGCGTTGGCGCTCGGCGAGCGGCAGGTCGCCGACGCGCGCGGCCGGATCGATCCGCACGAGCCCATGACGCGCGAGGATTTCCGCGCCACGGGCGATGACATGGCGGCGCGAGACCAGCAGCGAGCCATGGCCCGCGAGGGCCGGTAAAAGGAAATTCTGCGCCACACTCAAGTTTGGAACCAGGCTCAGTTCCTGAAAGGCCGTGGCGACCTCGCTCCTGCGCGCATCGAGGATGGAGCGCGGCGCGTAGGTCTCACCATGCAACTGCATCTCGCCGCGATCCGGAATCACCGCGCCGGTGAAGATGCGCACGAGCGTCGACTTGCCTGCGCCGTTTTCGCCGAGAAGCGCATGAACCTCGCCGGCCTTCAGAGCGATGTCGGCATGTTCGAGAGCGACGGTCGCGCCATAGGACTTGCTGACGCCGGAGGCGCGCATCTCGCGAGACAAGGGTGGCCGCTCCCCGGTGCCGGGGCGGCCTGTGGCATCCGCCATTCTCTTTCCTCCCAGTACTCCCGAGCCGCTCCACTAACGGGAACGTTCTCTGAGAACGTTCCCATTGATGACGGTCTTTCTGATTTCGGTCAAGCGCACTTGTTCGATTTTGTGGCTCAGATCAGCGAGAAGCGCCTTTCTTCGTCATCAAGTCATTGATAACGCTTCGAGAAACAGATGCATGACTCGTGGGAAACGCCTCTCGTCGCCGGTGACGCGCCACTCTCGCCTCGCCCCGCGCCTGAGAACGCGAAGGCGAGTCGCCCCCATCGGCCCCAGCCGCGGAAACACCGGGAATTCTCCAGTTGCTACGGAAGGATGCCCTGGATTGCGTCAGAATCTTCCATAATCGCTCATTCCGCATCGCGACACGGCGTGACTGCGGGTGGCTTAGACGGCAGATCGGATGAGCAGGCGCTAACGGCAGGGCGACTGCGACGACGAGTCCGCGCGCGGACGCTTCGAGACGATTCCGGCGAAGCGTCGGACATTCGGGACCTGGCCGATGCCATCAGCGCCTCGCCGTCGACCGTCCGCCGCGATCTCGAACATCCGGTGAAGCAGAGCGCGCCGGAACGCGCCGATGGCAACGCTCTGCTTCAGAGGACCGAGCGCGCCATCTCCGGCCGGACGTCGCTCTCGCCGCGCAACTGCTGCGCGACGAAAGGAACGCCATCGCGGCCGCCGTCGCCGACGGGCTGCCGCGCGGATAGAGCGTAGCGGTGTGCCGATGAGATGGTGGCGTGCGGTATCGCCGTTTGAGGTGCAGACATCCCACCGCTGACGCCCGTTGACGCATCGCGGAGCGGTTGGAGGGCGCGCGACGCCGCCCGGAAAATGGAGATGGCAGTCCGGGGGGCATGGCGTAAAACACCAGGATGCCCCGTGATGCTCCCTTCACGATGCCAAGCCACGCCATGCAAAGCCACGCCATGACGCATACCGGACGTCCCGGGCCTCTCGCCTATCTGGAGGCCAGCATACCGAGCCTGCCGAACGCGCTGGCGCGCACGGCGCTCTATATCGTCGAGAACCCCGAAAAGGTCGTGCGGTTTTCCCTGAAGGACCTGAGCCGGTTGTGCCGCGCTGGAGAGGCCAGCATCGTGCGGCTGTGCCAGATGTCCGGCTTCAACGGCTTTTCCGACTTCAAGCTGGCGCTGGCGGGCGAACTGGCCGTTCGCGACACCGCAGGAACGGAGGCCGCGCCGAAGGACGAGCATCAGCTCCTCACGCTCGCCGGCGAACTGGCCCGGTCCGTGACGCACACGGCGGAAGGCCTCGATCTCGCGCTCGCCCAGCGGGTCGCCGACCGGCTGCGCCCGATGAGACGCATCGACATCTACGGATCCGGCGTTTCCGGCATCATCGCCGAACTGTTCTCCTACCGGCTGCTGCGCTCCGGGCTCAACGCCTACGCCTTCCGCGATGCCGCCCTCGCCCACGAGGTGGCAAACGGTCTCGGCCCGCACTGCGCGGCGCTCGCGATTTCGGACTCCGGCGTCACGCTCAACACGGTCGATTTCCTGCGGACGGCCCGGGCGGCCGGCGCCTATTGCGTGGCCGTCACCTGCCATCCCCGCAGCGCGCTCGCACGCCACGCCGACGTCGTGCTGTCCATGGCGAAGCTGAACATCCCCGCCTATGGCGGCTACATCAATGCCGTGCCGCGGGCGGTCTACATCGCGGAGGCGATCGCCGCCCTCGCCGCCCCGGCGGCTTCGGCACCCCCGGCGGCAGCGACGGTCGCGGGGAGCGATGACTGATGGAGTTTTTCTCCATTGTTGGCGTCATAAAAATGAAGTAATACTCCACTAACGTCCCGCTCATGAGGGCGTCGGGCCGGATCCTGCGGGTGAATGGAGTTTTGCTCCATCGCGTCGCGGCGTCGGCCGCCATCGGCTTCATCCAGAGAGAGGGCGACCCGGCCAATGGGGACATCATCGCTCGGCCTGAAAATCAGGGGCCTCGGCAAGCATTTCGGCGAGACCGCCGTGCTGCGCGGGCTGGACCTCGACGTGGTTCCGGGCGAGTTTCTCTGCCTGCTCGGGCCGTCCGGCTGCGGAAAATCCACCTTGCTGCGGATTCTCGCCGGTTTCGAGGCGCCATCCGAAGGCACCGTCGAGACCGAGGACGGCGCCAGCCTTACCGGGCTCGCGCCGAGCCGCCGCGACATCGCGATGGTGTTCCAGAACTTCGCGCTCTACCCCCACATGACCGTCCACGACAACATCGCGGCGCCTCTCGTGATGCGGCGCTTGTCGTGGGCCCAGCGACAGCCGGCGCTCGGCGCCCTCCTGCCCGGCGGACGGGCGATCCGCGGCGAGATCTCCGCGGCCGTCGAGCGCGTCGCCACGCAACTGCGCATCTCCCATCTGCTCGGCCGCAAGCCGGGTCAGCTTTCCGGCGGGCAGAAGCAGCGCGTCGCCATCGGCCGGGCGCTGATCCGCGAACCCCGGTTGTTTCTCATGGACGAGCCGCTGTCGAGCCTCGATGCCGCGCTGCGGGCGGAGATGCGTGGCGAGATCGTCGAACTCCAGCGCCGGCTCGGGATCACCACCCTCTACGTCACGCACGACCAGACGGAGGCCATGACCATGGCCGACCGGATCGTTTTGATGATGGACGGCCGGGCGCTGCAGATCGGAACGCCGGCGGAAATCTTCCACGATCCGCGCCACGTTTCCGTCGCGACCTTTCTCGGCAGCCCTTCCATCAACATCGTTCCGGGCGCGATATCGGACGCTGGCATCGTGTGCCTCGGGCACACACTCCCGATCGCCACGATCCTGCCGGCGGGCCGGGCCGTGCAGATCGGCATCCGGCCGGAGGACGTGGACGTCGCCGCGGCCGACGGGGGATCCGCAGCCCGCCTGCCCTGGCTTGCCCGCATCGAGCGGCTGGAGCCGATCGGACACGAGACGCTGATCCACATGCGCCTAGATGCCGCCGCCCGGATCGTCGCCCGGCTTTCCGGCCCACGGCTGGCGGGCTTCGCCGTGCCGGCGGACGGCCGTGTGAGGGTCGGGTTCGAGGCGACGGCGATAAAGCTGTTCGACGAACAGGGCGCGCGGCTGCATCCGGCGGCGGCGGGCCTGGATGCGGCTCTCCCGCCGCGCCGTGCGGAGGCGGCCCGATGAGCCGCGCCCCTGCCCTCGCCCGTTCCGAGACGCCGCGCGCCGCCGGTCGCACTGCCGCGCATGGCCTTCTGCTGGCCAGTCCGGCGATCTTCTTTCTCTCGCTGCTGATGATCGCGCCGATCCTCGTGGTGTTCGGGCTGAGCTTCACGGACTACAGCCTCGGTGCCGTGCAGGTTTCCTTCATCGGCCTACGCAACTACCTGCAGATCGCGAGCGACGACCGCGCGCTCGCAGCGGTCGGGCACACGCTCGGCTATGTCGCGATCACCGTGCCGCTCGCGGTGCTGCTCGGCCTGTTCCTGGCGCTGACGATCCAGGGTCGCCGCCGGCTGCGGCATGGCTACGAGGTGCTGTTCTTCCTGCCGGCGACGAGCACCTTCGTCGCGATGGCCCTGGTCTGGCAGTTCCTGCTCCACGGCCGCATCGGCCCGATCAACGACTGGCTGGTGTGGATCGGTCTCGGCCGGATCGACTTTCTCACCGACCCCGCGACGGCCCTGCCGACGCTCGCCGTCATCGGAGCGTGGCAGATGGTCGGCCAGACCACGATCCTGTTCCTCGCCGGCCTGTCGTCCGTTCCGCCGGACATCTACGACGCGGCATCGCTCGACGGCATGGACGCCGGCTGGGACCGCTTCCTCCGCATCACCTTTCCGATGCTCGGGCCGACCACGCTGTTCGTCGTCGTCACCACCACGATCACCGCCTTCCAGGCCTTCGATGCGGTCGCGGCGCTTACACAAGGCGGCCCCGCGGGCTCGACGGAAACGCTGCTCTACAAGATCTATCTCGAGGCATACCAGTATACCGACATGGGATACGCGGCCTCGCTTTCCATTCTCTTCCTGGCTTTCATCGCAGCCCTGTCGCTGTTCCAGATCTTCATCGCCGAGAAGAAGGTGCACTACTCATGACGGCACCTTTCGCTTTGAGGAACGCCCTGCGCTCGGCCGGCGCCAACGCCGTGCTCATCGCCATGGCCGCGGTGATGCTGCTGCCGTTCGCCTGGATGCTGCTGATCGTGATGCGGTCGCCATCCGAGATCTTCAGCGATCCGTTCGGTCTTCCGGAGGGGTTCGGCATCGTCGCGGACAACTTCCGCAATGCCTTCGTCACGGTTCCGATGGCGCGGTTCCTCGTCAACGGCGCCGTCGTGGCCTCGGTGCTGCTGGCGCTTCAGCTCGCTGTGTCCGTGCCGGCCGCCTATGCGCTCGCCAAATTCGAGTTCTCGGGACGAAAGCTTCTGTTTGCGGCGGTGGTGGCGGCGCTGTGCGTGCCTATCCAGGTGCCGATGCTGCCGATCTACATCGCCCTCGCCTATGCCGGAGCGCTCGACAGCTACTTCGCGTTGATCTTTCCCTTTATCTTCTCGCCCTTCGCGATCTTCATGCTTCGGCAGCAATTCAAAGCGTTCCCTGACGAGATCATCCAGGCCGCGCGCCTCGACGGTTTCAGCGAGATCGAGATCCTGCTGAAGCTCATCGTGCCGAGCGCACGCCCCGTCATCGCCGCCTTCGCGGTGTTCTCGATAACGGCACACTGGAACGATCTCTATTGGCCGCTGATCGTCGTCTCGTCGCAGGACATGGCAACGCCGCCGCTCGGCATGCTGTACTTCCGCGATAGTGGCCTCGGCACCGACTACGGTGCCCTGATGGCGGGAGCGATCGTCACCGTGACCCCGGTGATGGTGATCTTTCTCGTCGCCCAGCGTCAGTTCATCAAGGGGCTGACCATGACGGGC
Organism: Pseudoxanthobacter soli DSM 19599; assembly: GCF_900148505.1. Taxonomy (NCBI): domain Bacteria; kingdom Pseudomonadati; phylum Pseudomonadota; class Alphaproteobacteria; order Hyphomicrobiales; family Segnochrobactraceae; genus Pseudoxanthobacter; species Pseudoxanthobacter soli. The sequence goes on from NZ_FRXO01000009.1 coordinate 97,889, forward strand.
CTCAAGTAATCTGGAGCGCCTCCTGATCTGACGGAAACATCAGATCGACGAGAAAGCGCCCCCGATTCAACGACTTGAGCATCGTTTTCGTTCGGATCGGTTCGATCTGAACGGGATGTGCTCCAGACATCCGCCTCAGACCGAGGCGGCTGCCGCGCCAGCCCTCTTCCCCGCGTTCCTCCTCATCTTCTGCTCAGGAGACGATGACCCATGTCCAAATGGATCCAGTTCCTCGCGGCCGGCTGCCTCGCCGCCGCGCTGACCGGCCCGGCCCTCGCCGAGCCGATCACACTCGATGTCCAGTACGCGTGGCCCTCGCACAAGCGGTTCCACGACCCGCTGGCGGAAGCCTTCATGAAGGCGCATCCGGACATCCGCATCCATTATCTGGCGCCGGCGGCGAGCTACACCGACGGCCAGCAGCGGGTGCTGCGCGGCGCGGTCACCGGCAACCTGCCGGATGTCTGGTATTCGGGCTACAGCTATCTCAACGAGCTCGTCCGCACGCTCGAGCCTAGGGGCGAGATCGTCCCCGTGTCCGATTTTCTCGCCAAGGAAAGCCCGGAATGGGTGAAGGAGAACTATTCCGGGCAGACGCTGCAGCTCGGACAGGTTCAGGGCAGGCAGTGGGCGCTTCCCTTCACCGCCTCGACCCCGATCGTCTACTACAACAAGGACCTGCTCGACTCCGTCGGCGCCTCGACGGACGCCCTGCGCTCCTGGGACGGCATCATCGCGACGGCGAAGAAGATCACCGACGGCGGCAAGGCGGACGGCATGTCCTATGCCGCGAACGAATGGGGCGACGACTGGCTCTGGCAGGCGCTGATCCTGAATGCCGGCGGCCGGATGATGAATGCCGACAACACCAAGGTGACGTTCGGCGACGATAGCGGGAAGACCGCGGTCACCCTGCTCCGCCGCTTCGTGAGCGAGACGGCCATGCCCTTCCTCGACGAGGATCAGGCCATCCAGCAATTCGCCTCCGGCAAGCTCGGGATCTTCATCGGGTCCACCGCCGAGGTCCGCGTCATGGGCCAGACCATCGGCGGCAAGTTCCACTTCGGAACCGCTCCCTATCCCCAGCCCGCCAACGCCGAAGGCGGACTGCCGACCGGCGGCAGCGCCGCCGTCATCCTCACCAAGGATGCCGCCAAGCGGCGCGCCGCATGGGAATTCCTGAAATTCGTCACAGGGCCCGAGGGCCAGAAGATCGTCGTGCTCGGCTCCGGCTACATGCCGACCAACTTGCGCACCGCGGAGCCCGACTATCTCGGCTCGTTCTACAAGGACAATCCCGACTGGACGACCAGCCTCAAGCAGTGGCCGATCGCCAAGCCCTGGTTCGGCTATCCCGGCGGCTCCGGCCCGCGCATCTGGGACGAGCAGAAGGTGGAACTGTCCAAGATCATGCGCGGTCAGGTCACGCCGGAGGCAGGTCTCGCCACGCTCGTCGACCTGACCAGCCGCCTGGCGCTTTCCGGGAACTGAGGCACGACCGCGAACGGGAGTATCCCCGTTCGGACCGACCACGATCTCAACGGCCTGGATCGTTTCAAGCCGATGAATCCAGAACGATCTCCCGCCGATCAGATGACTTCATCCGAGCGGCGGGGCGCCTCGAGGCGCGCGGGCCAGAAAGCTTGCGCGCCCGTTCACCAGCAGGAACTCGCCAGCAGGAACGCGCCATCATGGCCAAGATCATCCAGCTTTCGGATCTCCACCTCTGCCCCGAGGGCGAGCGTGTCGTCGGTTTCGATCCGGCGGCCCGGCTCGACACGGTGCTGGACGCCATCAGGCGCGAGCATGGGGATGCCGAGCTCTGTCTCATCAGCGGCGATCTCACCGACCGGGGCGACGAGGCCTCCTATCTCCGGCTGCGCGACCGACTGGCGGACTTTCCGGTTCCCGTCTGCCTGATGCTCGGCAATCACGATCGCCGCGATGCCTTCCGCCGTGTCTTTCCGGCGGCCCACGACGACGGCGGTGGTTTCGTGCAGGCGGCGGTCGATCTCGGCGGGCAGAGGGTGGTGTTCCTCGACACACTGGACGAGGTGTTTCCGAGCGCCGGCCGTCTATGCGCCGAGCGCCTCGCCTGGCTCGACACCACGCTTGCTGCGGCACCGGAGACCCCGACGCTCGTCGCCCTGCATCATCCCGCCTTCGATCTCGGCATGGAATATTTCCGCTTCATGCTCCTCGCCGACGGCGAAGCGCTGGAAGCGCTTCTCGACCGCCACCCCCAGGTCGTGCACCTCGCCTTCGGGCACGTCCACGTGCCGGTGTTCGGGCGGCGGCGCGGACGGTCGTTTTCCGCCGCGCGAGGCACCTGCCATCCGATGCTGCCGCCCTTCACCGGACTGGCGGCAGACTATGTCGACCGCCCGCCGTCCTACGAACTGATCCTGTTCGAGGGCGAGACCGTCATTCTCCACCACATCCAGATCAAGCCGGACGAAGAGCCGGTCGCCCGCGAAGTCGCCGACCTCGACGGCGGCCCCGGCACCCTCTCGATCTTCAGAAACGCGTAAGCGAAGAGCCCGTCGATGCCTTTCTCCCTTCTCATCTGCGATTGCGACGGCGTGCTCGTCGACAGCGAACTTCTGGCGTGCCGCGTCGATGCGGAGGAACTCGCCCGACGCGGGTTCCACGACTATCCGCTCGAAGCCATTCTCACGCGATTTGCCGGGGTCTCGCAGGCGGACTTCACGGCCACCGTCGAGCGGGAGACGGGCCGTGCGCTGGGAGACGATTTCGCCGACGCCGTCGCATTGCGCGTCACCGAGCTACTGCACCTGGAGTTGAAGCCCCTGCCGCACGCCGCCGACGTGCTGTCCTCGCTGGCGCTGGCAAAATGCGTCGCCTCCAGCAGCGCACCGGCGAAGCTCGACCTTGCCCTGACGGTGACGGGCCTGAAGCCCCTGTTCGTGCCCCACATCTTCAGCTCGGTTCTCGTCGAGCGCGGCAAGCCGGCCCCCGACCTCTTCCTGCACGCCGCCCGCGCATTCGACATTCCCGCGGACCGCTGCTGCGTCATCGAAGACAGCGTCGCCGGCGTGCACGCGGCCCGCTCGGCCGGAATGAAGGTGATCGGCTTCACGGGCGGCGCGCATTGCGGCCCGGACCACGCCGGACGGCTTCGCGAGCACGGGGCCAGCGCCACGGTCCACGACTGGTCGGAGGTGCCCGTCACGCTGGAGCGGCTGACCGGCTGACATCGCGCCCGGACGGTCCGGCTGTGCATCGCGCGATCGTGTGAAACGGGAGGGTCGACGGGACCTTCGGTGATGGCACCGTCGCGCCACTCCTGTGGGACCGTCGGAGGCGAAGGCCGGCGCCGAGCCCACGTTATGGAACTGTAGAGCGCTTTCCGATCTGACGGAATCATCAGATCGACAAGAAATCGCTCCAGCTTCAAAAGCTTGAGCATATCCTTTTCGTTCAGATCCTTCGATCTGAACGGGATATGCTCTAAGCGCTTTCCGATCTGATGGACTCATCAGATCGACAAGAAATCGCTCCAGCTTCAAAAGCTTGAGCATATCCTTATCGTTCAGATCGGTTCAATCTGAACGGGATATGCTTTAATGTTCTCTGATCGGCTTCCCGGAAACGGACGGCCTGGATGCGATCCACTCAAGCCCCAAGTGCAGTGACGGACACCCCACAGATCGCGTCCTCCATCCGCCACGGCAAGCCGCCACCGAGCAGGTGCAAGATCGTTTCGACGATGCGGCGAAAGGCCATTTCCGGGCCCCCCTGCAACGGGCGGCGGAGGGAGAAATGGCTTGAGCGCCGCCCCATTCCGCATCGGTCAAATCGCTTGGCAAGGCCTGGCCGGTTCGCGCATGTTGTGCGCGAGTGGTATGTGTCGACATCGTTGATTCAAGGGAATTTCTGGCGAAAACACCTGAATCAGCGGCCGGCAAAGCTGCCACGCTAACCAGCTGATATCACGCGCCTTGATTTCAGATGAGGCACGCAGAGAAGGACGGATTGCATGCGGATGGGATTACTCGCCGCCGGCCTCTTGGGACTGTGCTGGACAGCGCCCCTGGCCGCCGCGCAGACCGTGGCCGTCGGATCGCAATATGACACCACCCACATCTACGTGGCGCCCGGCGATCTCGACCGCTTCGTGGCAAGTTTCCTCGCGACGTTCGGTGGCAAATCAACGCCGCAGGCGATCGTGACCGTGACACCTACGCCGAGCGAGACCTTATCCCAGCTTCTGGTAACCCCCTATGGCCTCGCATCCGTCTTCGGCTACCGAACGCCGATCCCCTATCCCTTCGGAGCCGAGCGCACCGGCTATCTCGTGCGCGATATGGATGAGGCCGTGCAGGCGGCGCGCGCGGCGGGCGCGGAGGTCATCGTGGCGCCGTTCCGTGACCCGATCGGCCGGGACGCCATCATCGTCTGGCCGGGCGGCGTCACCATGCAGCTCTACTGGCATTTCAAGGCGCCGTCCTATCCGCCGCTGACAGAAGCGCCGGAAAACCGGATCTACCTGTCACCCGACGCCGCCGATGCCTTCACCCGCGACTTTCTGCGCTTCGCCGGCGGCCACGTGGTCTCGGACGAGCAGGCAGCGCCTGGCGCCGCCATCGGACGGCCTGACGCAACGTTCCGCCGCATCCGGCTTGCCACCGGCTTCGGGCCGCAGCTGCTGCTGGTGAGCGACGGCCACCTTCCCTATCCTTATGGGCGGGAGACCACCGGCTACGGTGTGCCCAATCTAGCCCAGACGCTCACCCGCGCCCAGGCGTCCGGGGCCACGGTCCTGGTTGCGCCGCATGATGTCGGCACAGGCCAATCCGCGATCATCGCCTTCCCAGGCGGCTATATCGCTGAAATCCACAGCGGGCCGTGACAGGTCATCCGGCGTAATCGGCGTCGCTCACCTTCTCAAGTCAGTGGACAACACGGCCATCCTCGGCCTGCGCGACGGTGAGATGCACGATCGCCGTGGCTGGCGAGGCGCCACGTCAATGCATCTCGCCCGGCGCGAAGAACACGATATCGCCGGGCCGGATCTCCTCGATCGGACCGCCGTCGCGCTGCGCGCAGCCGAGGCCTGAGAGCACGACCAGGGGCTGTCCGCGTGGACGCGTATGCCTGTGGCCGTCCGGGCACCCGGCTCCGATCGTCACGGTAACGCCGGAGAGGCCGACATCGCCCTTAGGATCCCGGCGAGGACAAGTTGCGCGCCGTCTCGATCCCGAATGTCGGCTGTATGGATCACGGCGTGAACCAGGTTGCCTTGACGTGGAAATCCTGCAGGAAACAACTCCCGGTAGCCAAACCTTTGTCGCCGTGACGAGCGGCTGGGCCCACCACCCTCACCGAAGGGAAATTCTTCGTGTGCGGCGCAACATACCCGCGCCCGGCATCTGGCCTCTGCTGCTGAACTATACGGGCCTCGCCCGCCGCGCCAGACGCGGCGCCAACCGGCACAGTCTGTGGAAATAACCCGGAAGTGGGAAGCACCGTTGGAGATCATCATTCCGACGACTGCTGATAGTGCGTAGCCGACCTCGGTCCCTTGTGCGTTTGCGATTTCTAGCGACCCACCTCAACCGGCCGGTCGGCTCACGACCCCATTGTCGCCGTTCGGAGCGCCGCGGTCGCCACCCGAAACCTGCCGTTCGTTCGGTTTCGCCCGAGGTCAAAGCCGGGGCCGGAAGCGGACTGGCCGGACTTGGCTGCCGCTGTGGGGATAGCCGCAATCTCCTGCCAATCCCCTAGATTCCATTCGATCGCGCAATGGACACTCGGGAGCGGACACATTCGATGCCACCAAAGTTGAGTGGTAGCGGAGACCTTTGACTGCGTCCCGTGGCCATAAGCGGCCCAGGGTGTTGCACGTGTGGCTCCCGCGTCCTCGTCGCGACCGTTACGCTGGCAGCAGACCCGCCTCGTGATCACTTCGATCAGTTCGTCTCGCATGGAATTGTCCGAAGGGCTGCGGGCCATGAGCTGGGCGTCGGCGACGGCCGCGAGTATGGCGCGGGCACGTCGCTCGCACACGGTTGCTTCACGGTCGCTCGCCGCCGACAGCACCTTTGCCATGCCACGTCGATCTTGGCGAAGTTTTATACCTCCTGCTTCACCGGATCCGGCAGGTCGCCTCATCGTATACAGGGGCGAGGTGAGCGCCCCCGCAACGCAGCAACGCGTGCGATCGCCCGCTAAGCGCCGTCGATCGCGGTTCCGGCGATCATCACGCCGCCACCGGGTGCTTCGTCGACGGGTGACGACGAGTACATGATGGAAGGGAATTGAGCGCCTTTGCCGCTTTCCCTCGGCATGACGGCCATATCGAGCCGACCTCTTCGTTCAGCGCGCACTCCCATTGCAACGGCGATTGCATTTGACAGAATACTTGTTAAAAGAGGTTAGCTGAACAACTGCTTTTGCCATGACCCTTCCATCCGAGAGCACCCGCCTGTGGTTTGTCCGCCTGCGCGAGAGCGGCGCGGCGATCGGGCTGTTCTGGGCGAGCTGGGGCGGGATCGGGCTGCTGCTGCCGCGCGAGATCGATCCGGGCGCCTGCGAGGCGGCGGAACTGGCAGTGATGGCAGGGGTCCTGTTTCCCGACACGCCGAAGCTACACGAGGCGGCGACGGCCGGCTGGGGAGATCATCGCATCCGCTTGACCGAAGGCGTCGCAGAACTCCTGTTCGACAATGGCGCATCAGGGCTGGACGATCTTCTCTTCGAGCGGCTCTACACGCCGCCTGATCTCGCTGCCCTCGCTGCTGGCCTCAGCGACGATGAGTTGCTCGGGCAGTGGCGCGAGATCGAGGGGTTCGGCTCTGCCAGCCCGTCGCTGGAAGAACACGCAATTCGAGCCGAAGTCGAGCGGCGCGGCTACCTCGGCAAGGAGGGGTAAGGACCGGCCATGGTGATCAAGGACAATCTCGGTGCGTTTCTCCGTCTCGTCGTCGTCCTCGCTTTGATCGGCTGGTTTTGGGGCGCTCATCGGCAAGCGAGCGAGCGAAGCTGCATCGAGCTCAGTGACCAGAACTCAAGCTTTGTCGGCGGCATTGTCGAGTCCATCACACGTGGCTGGGACTGGCCCATTCACTGGCTGAACGGGACAACGCCGGAGCGCATCCCATGCAAGGGGGGTGGGCAATATGTCGAGTAGAGGCTGAGTCCAATGTCCCGGCAATCATTCGTCTCAGTCGAGAATCATCGCCGCCAGCAGACGCTGGAAGGGGAGCGGCGGAGATAACGGATTATCGGGAAAGAGCGCCGAGAGGATGGTGTCGGGAGCCGCTGACTGCCGGATTGCAGCGCCCGCCAGCAACCCGACCGCGAGCTGCTCCGTGGGCAGGCGCAACGCCGTCGCCGTAGCAATGACGTCTGAATGACGGGCAGCCGCGCGCACCGCCAAGGCCGCGTCCTCGGGTAGATGCGCGGCGTCGCCGGACCGGAGGGCCAGCGCACCATCCCTCGACCAGACGACAAGCGGCGCCGTGGCCCAAAGGCCCTGTCCAAGTTCGGCAAGGCTGGGATTGCGGGATTTCCGCCGCAGCGAATGCCGCAGCCAGTTCGCGAGCCGCGCCATCCACGGCGCCTTGGCGGCGGGTCGCCCGAAGCGCGACCGATAGCGTCCGGCTCGACCGGGTCTGATCGAACCCGGTTCTTCGAGGATCTCGGGCCCCGGCGTCTCCTGCCATTCCGGCACGGTCTGCAAGACGGGCGGGGACGCCGGCAAAGGGGGCGGCTCGGTCAATGCACTGCGCCCGTCGAACAGCGCCACCTTGCGCATCACCGGCAGCACGCCGTTCGCCTCGCCGGCAGGGCCGATAAAGACGAGGCTGGTCTCCGCCGTCAGCAGATTGGCTTCGACCGAGAGCGCGCGAATGGCGGCGCGATCGATCGGCTTGGGGCCGGCGAGGATCTCGGCGATCCGCCTCCTCGCGTCGAGGGCAGCGGCGGCAGCGCGGTCTTCCGCCGAGCGCGGCCGTGCCGATGTTGCATCGGGCGCGCTGGTGACGCGAAGCGCCAGCGGCGCGCCGTCGATCGGGAAAGCACGACCGATCGGCAGGAAAGTGGCGTCGACGCTGATCTCGATCCCATCGTCGGTCCAGACGGTCAGCGTCATCGCATCGGCGGTGCCGGTCAGACGTGGCGTCTGATGGTCGGGCAGCCGCGACGTCAATCGATCGGCATCTGCTGCGGGACGCAGCAGTAGATGGGTCGTTCCAGCGGCAAGATCGACTACACTGTCGATCTCGATGGCGCCCTCTTCGCCCGGCGCGATCCCAGCGACCGAAAACACTCGCCAGCCCTGCTTCGCTTCTTCGAGCAGAAGCGCACGCTGCCCTTCGACGGTGGCGCCGTCATAGGCCGTCTCGCCGCTGCGATGGGCGCGCGCTCTCCCCGACCAGCGCTCGCCACCAATCGTTACGGCGGCACCGAAAACAACCTCGCCGTCGAGGGCGGGCGGGAGCGTCAGCACGGCCTCCAGCCGCTCCGTCTCGCGATTGACGAGAACGCGCGTGGCCCGGAGCCGGGCCGAGCCGGGCGTAACATAGAGTTCCAGATCGGTGCGCGTCAGAAGCAGCGGCGCCGGTGCAGCCGGAGCGGGTCGCAAGAAAGGCTGAAGCGGGTCGATGAGCGGTTCCGTCATTGAAGGCCTGTCCTCACCCCGTATCGAGAGGGAATCATCACGTCGCCGACCTCTTCGCCCGCTTGGCGGCTTCAGGTCCCGGCTTGCCCAACACCTCGCGAAGCCGCGCAGCGGCCCGCTCCACGAGCGGCTCGACATCGACATCGCTACCGATGAGATCGGTCGCCACAACGAGCGTGATGCCGTCGGCGACAGGGATGGGCGTCCCCTCGCGCGCGTCCAGCAGGATGCGGATGGCGGCATTGGGAAAGCCGAGCGCCTTCAGCCGCTGGAACCGCCTGATGGCGCGGACATGCTTGTCGTCATAGCTCGCATAGGTGCGGCCGCCATCGGGGGCCGGCACGAAGCCCTCCGCAATCAGGAAGCGGATTTGCCGGACGGTGGCCTCAGTCGTGGCGGCGAGCTCGTCGATCTTCATGCAGGTCTTTTAACACAGTCCTTGTCGATACGGAACGCCCTGCGTCCGCACCCAGGCATCCGATGAAGCGAGAGGCGTGTTGCTTTCGACAAGATATGTGTTAAAAGAAGTCATCGGGCATCGCTTTGGGCAGGCCATCCAAGGAGGTCATTCCATGTCGAAGATTGCATTGCTCGCGCTCGCTGTTGCCGCCGCCCTTGGCGGTTTGGTTCTGACTGCGACGACCGGGAAGGCGCAGGATGCGCGCTGCGCGGTCACCTGCAACGGGACCGACAACGCCTGCTATCGCGCCTGCACGGGCCAGTGAAACGATGGCGGCCGGGCATTACCCGGCCGCCCGCGATCCGCTTCACAAATCGCTCCGAGGTCCGACATGGCTCGACACCTGCGCAGATCCCTTCTCCTGACACTGGCGGTCCTGATGGCGGGCAGCGCAGGAGCAGCCAGGGCAGACGATGCCGAGAACAGCCGCATCGCGGACAAGATCGTCGCCTGCATCAATGCGAAGCGCGATGCGGCGCCCGACGCCGAGCTCCGCTGCGACCACCTGACAGACGTTGCAGCGCCGGCGGAAACGGGCGATGCGTCTTCGGCGCCAGCCGCTGAACCTCCGTCGCCAGCTGCCGACGCGGCCGTCGACAACCTTTTCCAGAGCCTCGAATGCCTGAAGGAAAAGGGCGAGGACGCGCAGCTCGCCTGCATGGAGCGGCTGAAGGCTGACAAGGCCAAGGCCGAGTCGGGTTCTTCTGACGCTGCGCCAGAGCTTTCCGCCGATCCGGCCTGCTGGTCCGACAGCGTGTCGCTCGCGGACAAGCGCAGCCGCCACTGCTTCACCGCCGAGGTGAAGACGGGGCCGGGATCGGATCTCGCAACGCTCGACCACCTCGTCGGGCTGCGGGTCACCTGCTGCGATGGCCTCACGCCGCGCTTCTCGGAGGCCATGCTTCCCGATGACGCGCCGGAGGGCCTCGTCAAACGCTGGACGGCGCTGATGCCGGACCGCTCGATCTTCATGATCGACGGCTATGACAGCGCAGCGGCCGCCCAGCAGGCGGCGAGTTTTGCGAGCGCCCTTGGCCACGGGTCCGAGGTTCTGGCGCTGGTGGAGCGCTATCAGAAGGCTGCGGCGGCGATGGGCGATCATGCGCCGCCGGCGCGGGCCGATATCGACCCCGGCGTCATTGTCACGGTCGAGGCCGGCTCCCTGCCGATTCCCGGCGATCGGGGCAAGATCAAGCTCTACACGCGCTGCTTCTCGATGGCGGTGAAGCGGACCTATGTGCTCTGCAATGCCTATCTGCCCGGCACGCACGCTGTCGCGACCTATCTCCGTCGAACGAAGTCGGTCGATGACGCGGTCACGTCGCCACCAATACAGCTTCTCGATGCCCTCCTCGCCGAGCGCATCGTGCAGGGCAACTTGCCGGCATCGCCTCCGCCCTGATCGTTCAGGGATAGCTGTGGTCGAGAGGCTTTGCGGTCTGCTTGAACCAGGCCTGCATCGTCTTGCGCAGCTTCGGATCCAGCTTCTCCATCAGTCCGTCCAGAATCCCGCGGAAGTGCTCCTCGTTCGGATCGCCTGAGGGCGTGATGACCCAAGCAGCGAAGGCTAAGACCGCCGCATCGGCGTCGGAATAACCCGAACCCCGCCCGGCGCTGAGCACGGAATCGGCAAAGGCCGCCATGGCGATCGGGCTGCCGCGTATGGTCGCCTTGATCATGAAGTCGCTGCGATCTTCGGTGCTGAAGACAAGCTCGGGATCTGGAAACTGGCGCACGCCCAAGGCCAGCAGTACCGTCGGATCGCCGTCCTCGGCGCGGACTGTCAGCGTCTCGATATCCTGAGCGCGCTCCGCACCCGCTTCCGCCGGCGTCGTCGCGCTCAGGCGATTGACGATGGTGCTGGTAACCTCCGGCAACGCGTTCGGATCGACGCCAGCGTCCTTGATCTCCGCACCAACTGGCCGAGGCTGATCACATTCACGGACGATGCCGAAGCCGATGTGCTCGCCGAAATGGCTTACGCGTCCCCGCCCCCATCAAGGAGACAGCTTCCGATGCTCATTTGGGTCCTGCTTATCGCGTGGATCGTAGCCGTTGTGTCCCTTGTGCGCTTCTTTCCAAAGGCAACCGAGGCACGGCGACGTCTAGCTGGCCTGTCATTCATGATCGTACCGTGGGGTCTCGCGATTCTCTCGGGCCCCTTCGTGATCAACCATCATGGGGTCGGCGCGGACGTCCGCGCATGGATGATGACCGGCCAGTACGCGGCCTTGGTGCTTTCTTTCGTTGTTGCTGCGGTTGGCATAGTTTGGGCGCGAGGCGCGAGGCGATACGCATCGGCGATCGGCGTCGCGAATATCATCCTGGTCTTCCTGTTGGTCTCCGTCAGCGTCACGATCATTGACCCGGGCTCGTGAGCAGCGCTCAGGGAGGAGTTAGGGCCCAGCGCCGCCCTTTCATAGCAGCCGGCGCCAGTCAGCCCGCGCAACGCCGACCCGAAGCGCAGAGCGCCCTTAAGCGTGCTGACGAGTAGGGTCGGAGCCAAGTGGGTCGTCGGAGCTGAATGGAGGCACAGGGAGCCCGACCGCCGGCGGGTCGGTTCGAGATTTCCGAATGCCGTTCAGACCGCAATGTTCCTGGTCTTCGATCTCAAATGGGCGGGGGTGACGTCGCACGCCTCGGTCGGCTTTGTCTGGACCGGGTTCGGCTCGCTTCTCAGTTCAGCTCGCATTGCGCCAAGCTTGCCATGCTTCAGCGAGCGCCGGGTGAAGCGTCCTTCCATCTTCGGCCCTGGCGACGGCGGGCAGGCGCAGGGGGGCGGACTGACCAATATCGATTGTCAACGCGTGCTCGCCGGCGACCGGTGGCTCGATGCGCCGAACCTCCGGCCAGGCGACCCGGCGGCTGCGGCCTTTGAGATCGCCGAACAGATCGCCTGCCGCATTCGGCAGGGAGGTGGCGGTGAAGCCATCCGCCTCGATCGTCGCGACCGGCCAGGAGATTTCCTTGCCACGCGCCTGCCACCCACTGATGGCGGCGAAGACGATCACCAAGGCGAAAACGGCGATAAGGACGCTCCAGGCGAGCAGTCCGAGAAACGCCGTGAGATCCAAATCAGCACCATTTACCGAAGCGGCCGTAGCGGCCAGCAGCAGGGCAAAGCCGGCAGCGCCAGCGAGCATCGCACCACCGCCAAACGAACGCCAGATCGGCGGCGCCGTTCTGATGACCGGAACAAAGAACGTCCCGACGGCTCCCTGGGTCGCCGATGAAAGGCCAGCGAGATAGCGTTCGCGAGCAGCGACAAGAGCGGCACGAGCAAGCTCGCCGGAATCGGCACGAGACTTCTCGGGAATTTCGTAGACGGTCTTTTGAATGCCGTCCTTCTCCGCCACGGTAACGGGAAACAGGCCCGTCTCCCTCGGAGAGCCAATGGCAGTGACGTCCCGCCAGCGAACAAAACGGCGTCGGCGCTGTCCCCCTAGCGGCGGGGACCCGGCATAGGGATAGGGATCAATGAGAATTCCACCGGGCATGATGACAAGTGGAGTGATCCGCCGTGCGGCGGCATCAGCATTGCGCCCGGCCCGCCAAGCGTTGAAATGCATTGTGGTGAAGCCAAGGCCGGCCGCGAGCCCAATCACGCCTCCCACCCCGCCAAAGAACATCGGGATGGCGTCCGACAACGTGAACGGCCTGGTCACGATCTGCAGCAGGCAGAGAATTGCGCCCACAAGGGCGCAGATGCCGAGGACAGAAAACACGCCGATCGGGCTGCGAAAGGTCTTGCCTTCGACGCTGAAAGCAACGCTGGGCTCGTCCATGTAATCCCCCAGTTTGTTAGGCGCGGGACGAACGCCGCGCGCCTTGGCTTCGAGATTATTCTGTGATCAGCCCTGCCCGCAATGCAGGACCGACGGTCGTTCGAAGGGCAATTGCTGGGGCTTCGCCGGCTCAACCTGACGGGAGCTCGGCGCAGGCCGGCCGTCTCAGCCTTGCGTAACGCCCCAACCCCGCCAGCAGCGGCATCTCGTCGACGCTGCTCGACCAATTGCCATCCTTGAGCATCAGCGTTACCGCATAGACCGGCCCGCCCGTTTGCCAAGAGCTCCAAGCGCCCTCGGTTCCGTCGCTGCCGACGGAGATCTGACGCACCGCGGCGGCGCTGTAGGTCATGGTCACGCGCCAGCTGATACCGTTTCGACGGTCGATATCGGTCGTGGTCTCGCGTCCGTCGAGGCGGATATCGGCATAGGCGATGTAGATCGTGTGCCCCTGGGCAATTCCAGTAGCGGCCGGTCCCAATGTCTCGGTGAACCCGGCCCGCTGCGGCGCTGTGACGTCGATGGCGGCGACATGATCTTTGCCGCACTTGACCCGGAACCTCTCGAAGAGCGCGTTGGCCTGGTTCTGGGCTTCGAGGCGCGGCGACGGCGCGCTCTGCGCCCATGTTAACACGACCGGAAGGATGCTCAGCGCCACGACGGCTGTCGCGAAAATGCGGATGCGAGAGAGCATGGAAAGACGCCTCCTGCAGCTTGCGATGGCTCAACCGACGAGTCTGGCGAGATATTTGTTCCAGAAGGCGAGCAGCGGACCCGTCAGGTTGAGCCGCTGCAGCGCCGCGCAATCGAACCGGCCGAGCAAGGCCGCCGTGTCGGCAGCGCCGTTGTCGAGCTCACCCAGAACCATGACCTGCACCGCAGCATCGAGCTCGTCATCCGCGTTCTGCGTCCGGTAGGAACTCTCGAGCTGTTCCAGCTGGGCGCTCTGCTCGGCCGAGAGGACGGTGCAGGCCTGGTCGAGGCTGCGCGTCATGCCAATGGCGTAGGCGATGTTGCTCCGCTGGAAGATCTCCGGCTTGCCGACGATCTCGTCCTCCATCTTTCCGCTGGTGATGGCGACGATCATCTCGCGGTTCTTGACGACGATCTTCTGCTGGCTCTCCTGCGCCTGCGCGCCGGTCGAGGCGAGCAGGATGAAGGCGGCGAAAGCGAGATACTTCTTCATGGCTCAGTCTCCGTTCCCTCGGGTGATCCGATGGACGGAAACCTAGCCGCGGCTCGGCCCACGCGGTATTGCGCGGGCTTGCCTCGCCTTGCCGAGGGATGCGGACGCTCAGTCCGGCTCTTGCCACCGCTTACCGCGAATCTCGGTCAAGAAGGGTTTGGGCGCGGGTTCCAAACGGCCGTTGCGCGCTGCATAGGGGACGCCGGGCTCAATACCCCCCTGGCCGACCACGGCGTGCACCCATCGGTTCTCTGACTTGTCCCAGGCGACCAACAGCGCCCGATCATGGCCGCTGACCCGTCCCTTTTGCGCGACAACGACCGAGGATGCGCCGCCATGTGCGTCGCCAGTTGCCCGGCAGATCGCAACGCCGCTATTTCCAGTGCGGGCCCTCCCGACATTCATGGCGATAGCGACGCCGCGCCCGCCGCTGATCGCGGAAGACCCGACCCCTCGCGCAATGGCGATGCCGCCGAGGCCAGCAACAGCCTGTCCTCCTTGGGATTCTTCCCCTCCTCCGATCCGGGCCGGGAGGTTCAAGGCAATTCCTTGGCCTCCCGCAAGCGCCAGGCCCTGCTCACATATTGCGAGACCACGACTTCCGGCCCGCGCGACGCCCAGGCCGGCGACCCAGGCCACACCACGTTCGCCGGCATGAGCCTCGCCGTCACAGATCGCGACCCCTTCGTTTCCGGCCACCGCGAGTGAGGGAGAGCACCCGCGGTTCGGGTCGCCGCGCAGGACGGCGTGAGGAGCAACAGGAAAAGGGATCTCCTCTCCCAACTCGGGCAAGACAACCGACCTCTCCCCCCAGGTTCCCATGGCCGGAACGGGGTCGCGCCGCGACGACACGCGGGCGACACCCCCATGCCCGGCGACCGCAACATGCCCGTCCAGCACGGATGCGGCGCCGAAAGCCCGCAACGCCGCGACAGCACCCCGCAACGTGCCCCGATAGAGCGCCGACCCGTTCCGGAAACCAATCTGCTCGCCGCCACCGGGATGGGGCTCATGTTCGCCCTCGACCCGGACCAGACAGCACAGCGCTCCATCGGTGAGCGCAAGCTCACCTCGTCCCCAGGGCGCTCCGAACCACCATTGGCCATCCTTTCGGCCTGCCGCCAGATCTTCCGCAGGAATATTGGCGCAGAGAACGACGATGTCGTCTTCTCGCACCGGCTCTCGCAGGATTTGCGCTTGCGGATCATGGCTGCGGGCGGCAGCCCACCACTCCACGCCAATGTCGAATGTCGGCGGAGGTGGCATCGAGCTTGCACTTCGCGGCTCCAGGCGTTCGCTTTCCCAGATGTTGCCTGGCCCCATCATCCCATCAATCTGCCGGAACTGGCCATTCGCATAGCGATAAAGTCCGGGCTCGACGTTGCCTGACAAGGAAGAGAATACCGTAAACTCGGGCTCGTCCGAATCCTCCCGGAAGATCAGCGTCGCCTGCTTGCCCAGATGGATGACGGCTTTGGGCCCCAAGGCCGTTGCGATCATGAGGGCGTCTTCGCCGATCTCCAGATTCTCCGCGGCATACTGCGCCACCCCGATCCCCCCAAGTTGGACCTCAAGGAAGCGACAACCGTGCGTCGAAACCGCGATTCCCCCGCTCACATTTCCTCCGGTCCCACCTAAAATGGCGGCGCCGCCATGCCCCGCGACGACGGTGCTGAAGGGGCTGAAAGAAGTCGCGATCGCCACACCCCCATCTCCAGCCCGCGCCGTGCCGCCCCCCTCGACAATCGAGAGGCCCTCTACGCCGGAAAGCGCCGTACCCCGCACCCCAGCAATTGCCACACCGGCGATGTCCAGGCCGGAGAGATCTGCATAGCGTTGAGACGGTTCCGGGTCCGGCATCCCCGCTTCGGCGAGGCCGCAGAAACCGGCACGGGCAAGGCCTTCATGACCCGCGGTCGCGGTACCGAAATCTCCGGCCAGGGCGACGCCAGAGCGGTCCTGTATTGCCGACAGTGGCGTCTTCAGGGACGCATCGTTCTCTCCTGCCGCAAAAACACTCAGCGCCGCCATGCGCGCGCCGCGAAACAGCACAAAGCCCGAACCGAAACTCAACAGGCCGGGGATCGCTGCCCCATCCATGTCGACGGTCGGTTCGCACGGATCCTCGGCATCGAGTTCGACCACGGCCCACACCGGGTAGTCGAGGTGAGCCATCGCGTGTGGTCCGCTGAGGTCAAGCAGGCCTGTGAAGCGAAGCGGTGTCTTGAACGTGCCATCCATACTGTAGGACCATTGGATCCTCTCGAAACGTCCGTATGCCGGGAGTGCCAGATCATCGTCCTGACGGGCGCCGCAGAGCACCCGGCAGGGACCTTTACGAGAGCTTTTCATCAGATCCGACTCCAATTTTGTCCCCATTTGAGCCGCCGGCGCGATACGCCGCCAGGCGTTCACGGAGACGCCCGGCGATGCTGGTCCAGTAATCTTGCCCGTCCCAGAAAACGAGACGGCCGCGTTCGTGAATCGGGCTCTTCAGCTCGACGACGAAGAAGAGCTTGCCCTCCAAGGCTGGCAGATCCATCGAGCGCAGCTCCTGGATCTGCGCCCACGGCACCTGAACCGTGGTATCCCCCTCAAGATAGCCGACCCCCTGATCCGTCAATTCGCGGATCACAACCAGCTCCTGGCCTATTCTCCGCAACGGCATCTCGTTTCGGAGATCGACGATAGCCTCGCCCAGCATGGTGACCGGGAACACGGTGATGAGGAACGTCGCGAACGTGCCCATCAGGATCTGAAAGGAGGCCTGGTATTCGTCCCACCACGGCAGTGTGCCGAGCCTCGCCCACCATTGGCGGATCGCCGGGAAGCCCTCTTCGGGCACGTATACGAAAATGACGTAGATCGCGAAGACCGTGCCGAGGGCGCCGAGAGCGAGGAAGATCGCGATCTTCAGCGGATTAGTGGGTTGCTTGAGCGATCCTCCGAAAACATCCTTGAAGGTCTCGCGGCCTTCCGCCGTTGTTGGTCCCGTCATCGTGAAATCCCCATCATCATGCAGCCGCCGCTACAGATCTGACGCGCATGCTTTCCCCGCACGCGGTTCCCTTGCAAAAACATGGAGCAGCGAGGCCTGCATGGCGCGTGCCGCCTTGGTTTCAGCGCCCATCGCGATCAGGCGCGCTGCCTCTTCCCCGCCGCCCCGCCGAGCGCTCTTCAGCTCTGCCGACCTGACCTCGCCGAAGCCGTTGTGGCGCAGCGCGTCCAGCGCCCAAGCGAGCGTCGAGCGCATCCGCGCGTCCTGGTTCGGCGTGAAGCAGTGCCAGGCCGACTGCAAAGCAAGGCCCAGCGCCGCATGGTGAACCAGCGGAATCAGCGCATCGAGCTGTGCCGATAGCGGCGCTGCCGGACGCCGTGGATGGACGATCAGCGCCCCACCGCGCTGACAGCAAGATATCTCTTCCGCCTTGGCGGAGGGCAGCAGCGGCAGCATCAGCAGCGGCAACAGAGAACGGCGTGTCGGCATGGCGATCCTTGAATTACGTCAGGCAGGGACACTCTGCTCCGGCATCGATGGGCCGCGCCATTGCTTCGGCTTGCCGTCGATTGCCTCCTCTGGCGGTTGGTCCGTGCCGCAACCGGCCTCAACGAGCCGCAATAGGCGCCGCGGGGAAGGACGTGGCATCGTTTGTCGGTATCGAACGACGCTACCAGGCGGAAACAGAGGGGAAGCCACCCATGATCACCTCGGACATGATCTTCAAGCTCGCTATCGTCGCCGCCGTCGTGGGTGCGGTCGTATGGTTGCGCGAGCCGCCTGCACGTCCGAAAGCGCAGATCGGCCTGAGCGGTCCCGTCGTCGATATCCTGAAGGAACACCGGGCGACGACGGGCTCGACACCTGCCGGATCGTCGATCCCGGAATAGATCGAGACCACGCCCACCACGAGTTCGCATAACCTGAACGACCGCATTTTCCGGCAGACCCGCATAACGGCGCCGTCCGTGGCCAGAGGAACGGCCAGCGACCCGTTACCCGGCCTCATGCTTGAATCACTGCCCGGCTCCCAACAAGGGAGCGGGATCGATCCATTTCCCGTTCCACCACAGGGCAAACGTGAATGGCGACGAGGTCGTCCGGCCCAGACTTGCGCCTGCCGCGACGCAGCGCCCTGTTCGGACACGGATCTGCGACAGCGGCCCATATCGCAGCTCGCTCCCGTCGCGCTGCCGAACCCAGACGAACTGCCCGATCTGCGGTTGCGTTTCGAGAAGCGCCACCCGGCCGCCCCTCACCGTTCTGACCAAACTCCCGCTGTTTGTGCGGAATACAATGCTCCTTTGGAAGACCGCACTGCCCATGACGGGATGCAGGCGAAATCCGAAAGCGTGCTCGATCGCAGCCTCCACCGGAGGCCGCCGGGCCAGACTTTCCGGGCACTCCGACGCGCGCAACAGGACGGTCTGCGCGAGCCATGCGCCCAGCACGGCAGTCAGGAGGAGAAGCGGCCTCACGGCCCAGCTCTCTCGAACGGGTGGAGCTCCATTTCTACCGGCTCGTCGTCGCCGGGCACCGTCTGAAGACATGCCACCGGCTTCCGTCCGGCGCTGCTCGCGCAGAGCAGGCTGTGGTTCGGCGCGGCATTGGTGCAGGCGCCGAAATCGATCTCGACCAGAGTGGGGCCGTTGCTCGTGCGGTAGGTCACCTTGGCGCAGGCGGCGACATCACCATAGAACTGGCTTTCGCGAACCTCGCCGTAACCGTCCCGGCCGAGGCAGATGACTTCGGTCGCGTTGCTGCGTTCGGGCGTCTCTCCCTTGGGCAGGACCATCCAGCAGCCGCCGGCGGCGAGGGACGTGCCGGGCTCGGCGACGGCATGCAAGCTGGGAACCAAAAGGGTCGAAGCCGTGAGTAAGACATAGACCGAACAATGTCGCATCGAGCGTTCCTTCTGCATTGACGGGCCGATCGCACGTGGGCCATCACAGCCATGCGGAAGAGGTCGCGACAATTGCCGCGTGTTGCGCGCGCTTGCGTCGGCATGCGCCGCGTTCAGGGCGAGCAGAACGCTTCCTTGAGAATGCAGACACCCTTGTCATCCTGCTCGCATTTCGCCAGCGCGGCACTGCGGGCGGCGGCGAGCGAGGGACGCCAATACGTCCACCAGTCGCCGTCGTCCGTGGTGACGAGCGCGGCGCACGCGTTGGAAAACCAGAGCCTCACTTGGCAGCCCGGAAGCCCCCCTTCCATGCAAAACCGCATGGCCACGGCCTCGGCATCGGCGCGGGATTCGTAGCCGTAGGACTGTCCCCATCGTAGGGCGCCGTTGTCGTCACTTTCGGAGATCGCGATGGCTCCATATCCGCCGCTGGAACGACTTGGTCCACCGCCCGGCGCAACGCTGCCTCCTGGGGGAGAGAGTCCATCATTCGATCCGGCGCAGGACCTGTAGCAATCGTTGTAGATGCCGTTGCACATCATCGAGCATTCATTGTTCTGAGCTACGGCCGGAAAAGACAGCAGAAACGCCGCGACAACAGCAGTAGATGCGAGATGGAACCGGGCGATGATAGACATCGCGGATACCTCCATGTGAAAAACAGACCGACCGGACGCGAGCATGAGGCAGTATCGAACCGAGCGGGAGACCGTCAGGGCGAGAAAAACTCCGCCGCGGCATCAACGATCTGCCGATCCGGATGCGCCCGGCAATAAGCGATGATTTCGGCGGCGATGCCGTCCGGGCCCGTGAAGCGTTTATGACGCTCTCCGGCAGCCGATTGGACACGGCCGGTCAGATAGCCGAGACTCCATTGCAGCGCGGCGCTGCCGTCCGCCAGACGTGCCTTTGAGGGTGAATCCAGCACACGGCAAGACAGTCCGCCCGCTCCGGTCAGACGCGGTTCCGCGCCATGGGCCGCAGTGGTTGCGCAAAGGAGGCACAACACCAATCCGGCTCGCGCGATCAATCGGTTGGGTCGCTCGGAGAGGGCTTTGAGATCGGGCATCGGGCACCTGCGTCGTTCAAGCGGGAAGCGAGACGCCTCTTTCACACGTCGAGGCGACGGCGCGCCATTGCGCGCCATTGCCGGAAGTTGGCGAGAGGCGGCGCCCTCTATGGCGCTTCGCCGGCCGATCCGATGCGCCTCGCCGGCGGCAGCTGTGCGAGGATGAGGCGGCGCAATTCGTCTCGGGGAAGCGCATCGGCCTCCTCGCGCCACTCCCCGCCGATGAAGAGGACAGGGGATGTTCGCAGTCCCGTGGCCGCCGTGAGATCGTTGCGCTGGCGCTGCAGAGCCGCCCGTGCCGCGCCGTTGCTCAGGCAGGCGGCGAGATCGATAGAACCCTGTCCCTCCCGCTTCAGCAGTTCGGCGAAGACACGCGCCCTGTCTGCGCCGTCGGTGACGTCGCGCCATTCAGGCGCGGCGGCGACGAGTTTGCGGAACAAGCCGAGCCGCCCGTCCGGCGCCACGCACACCGTAAGCAGCGCAGCCTCGATATCCGCCTCGCTTCCGGGATTCCTGAGCGGAACGAGAGCGAGGCGCGCATCGCCGCTGGCCAGGAACGGCTCGACGATTTGCAGGAGGGCCTCAAGGCCGCACTCCCCGCAAGCCGGTGGCAGCGCGAGGGTCAGCAGCAATGGCGCGTCCGGGCGGCCGGCTGCGATGGCAATCGAGGGATCGAGCACCTGCCTTAATGCTTCCTCCATCGCGATCCGATCGAGTTCGCCGCGCGCATCGAGTCCGATCTGCGGTTCCGGCGTCGCTCGCGCCAGCTCGCGCAGCAGGGCTTCGGCTCGTTTCGGATCACGCGTGGCGATATCCCCATAGAGATAGATCTGCGCCAGCGCGAGCCCGCCGCGGAGATCCTTCGCGACCTCCGGCTGCTCAAGCAGCTTGATGGCCTCCTGCAGCTCTGGCGCGACCGGGGGGTGGTCGTCCGTGCCAGCTCTCCCGTTTGCGAGAAGAAGGCCCAGACGCAGGATGGCTGCCGGCTGCCCGGCTTTCGCGGCCGCGCGCAACAGCGCGAGCGCGCGCTCCGGGTCTTGCCCTTCCGCCAGATAATAATCCGCGAGATCGAGCGTCGCGGGCTCGAAGCCGGCCTTTGCCGCGGCCGTGGCGAGGGCGAGCGTTTCGGGTCCGATGCGGCCATCGCGCCCAATGCGCTGCCGAGCCTGCCAATAGCGGCCGGCGGCATCATCGCGACCAGCAAGTAGGCCGATAAGCCGATCGCGTTCGCCCGGCTCAAGCCGATAGGCCGGGTCGCTCTCGGCACGAGACAGCAGGAGCGAAACCGCGGGGGGGTATCCCGCTGCAACCGACTTCAGAAGCCACGCGCGTTCCCGCTCGGGCGAGAACAGGACAGGCGAGACCCCCTGACCACCGAAATTCTGCGCTGCGTAGTAAGCGACCTCGCCGCTACTATCCCCGGCAGCCGCCTGACGAAGAGCGGCCTCGACCTCGTCCAGCGCCTCGGGCGGCACGCCGTCGATGCCACCGCTGCGCAGGCTAGCCTCGACGACCGGTGCGAGAACGGCCGCGACCAGGACGCCGTTCTCCGCCGCCTTTCGCATGGCCGCAGCGACCGCCGCGGGCCCGGTCTGCGCGGTGTAGATCGAGCTCGCGATCAGGAAAGGGGCGATGGCGCCGAGCGGAAGGTCGGTCCGCGCCGCCCGCTCGGCAAGGAGATAAGCCTCGCCCAGCCGGGCTTCTCGCGCCGGCCCATCCATTCCATAGGCGTCCCGCGCTGCCAAGCCGGCGGAGAGCAGCACCGCCTTGGGATCGCCTTCCCGGAGGCCCGCCGCGACACGCTCGCTTGATCCGGCGTGCGAGGCGAGTTTCTCGATCAGCTCTCTGGGAACCGACTGGCACCAGTCCCGGCGCGTCAGGCCGTAGGCATCGGCCGGCCCATCCCAGGGCTCGCCGCAGGTAAGGTCGTAAGCGGCGGAGTCGAGAAGTCCGGCACGCAGCAGCAGCGTCGTGCGCGTTTCCGGATAGGCGGTCCACCACAAAGCTGCTGCTGCGATGACGCCAAGCGCGGCAAGGCTGGCTGCGGCGCGTCGCACGGCCTGCCGACGAGAAAGCCGGAAGGGTGGCCGCCGGCTCCAGTCGCGGAGCCGCTGCTCGTCCGCCTCCGTCAGCGCAAGCGGCGGCATGAAGCCTTCGCGATAGACCGAGACCGTCTGCTCGCCTTTCGTCCAGAGGCCCACCTTGGTGGCGACATCGTCGATCATGTCTTGAAGGCGGCGGCCCGGGACGAGCAGCCCCGGCAATTCCTCGGACAGCGCGAGCGCGAAGGGGCTGTGATCACCCCACCCGTCGGCAGCACGCGCCTGAGCCGCCGTCGAGAAGACGAGTTGCGAGGGGCGCGGCAGCCTGGCGCGCGCGAGCCCTGCAGTGACGCCCGTGGCCCCTGCGGCTGTATCCGCGACGACCTCATCACGGCAGGCGTCGACCGCGACGATGGTAGCGCGACGCGGACAGCGGGCGAGTTGCGCCACGGCGACATCGAGCGGCAGCGACCTGGTCGCGAGATAATGCGGTGCTGGAATGCGGGCATCGACCGGCAGCAGGAAATTGCTGCCCTCGTGCTGTACGCCATGTCCCGCGAAATAGAGCAGCGCAATCGCATCCGCGCCGGCAGCATCGAGCTGTTCGCCGAAAGCGATGATCGCGTCCTGCATCGTCGCCAGCGTGGCGTTCTCGACGCGTCGCACGGAGAAGCCCATCCCTTCGAGCGTCCAGCCCAGCAGACGCACGTCGCGCACCGGATTGGCGAGCGCAGCCGACGCATAGGCGGCATTGCCGATCAGGAGCGCGAAGCGCTGCTCCACGCCTGAGCCGGAAGGCAGCTTAATCTCAGGAGCGGCGACAGCCGAAGGCGGTGCGATATCCGTTTCTGCGGCGCTAGCTGCTGTATTGCCAGCGTCTCCTGATAGATCGAACCAGCGGCTGCGCATCTCCGAGGCTCCGTCAGAGAGTGACGATGTACTCGGCGCTCAGAACCGTCACGGCGCCCGAGTCACGCCGCTGCAGGCGGCGCAGATTAGTCAAGAAGCGCGCCGTTTCATCTTCGTCGAGCGCCCCCGGCTCTGCTGCCGCCCCTCTCGGATCGAGCAGTTTGCGACCATCCGCGTCCCAAAGTAGCACCGTGGTCGCCAGGAACCTTCCAGGAGCGGGCTGCACGGGCGCCGCTTCGGGCATCAGCAGCAGCTGTCCTTCAACCAGGCGCGGGAGAGACGGTGACGGCAGCCACAAGATCGTGTCTCGCCAGTTCATCTGCCAGCATCTGAAACCGACAGGGCGCGTGTCACGCGCAAGCAATGTATAGGCCATGGCTGGCTCGTGATCGATGCCCCGTACGGCAATCCGGCCTTTGTGCCGACCAGCTTCGAAGACGATAGGCCCGTCGCCGCCAGACGGCAGAAAGCCGTCGAAACTGCGGTTCCCAGCGAACTTCTCGATCACGAGGCGGACCGGTCCTTGCGGATTAGCGCCGGGCGCGAGTTCGCCGAGCAGCGCATCTTGCGCGCGGTCGAGCGTTTCGTCGTCCTCTATCCGCGCGGCCGACTGGATGCGCCGGATGAATTCGTAGAGCGGCAGCGTGAAATCGGACGGCACAAGCGGTTCGGTCAAACCAGATAGCCCGCGCGCGCCCAGACTGACCTCAAGCCGTTTGTTGACGATCGCGGCGAGTTCCGTCGCGGTATCGAGGGAGAAGCCATAATCGCCGTAGAGAAGCTTGGAAAACTTCGGCGCGCTGCTTTCCCAATTTCCCTCCCCGAATAGCCGGAAGGCGATCTCAGACTCGGGCAGCGGCATGCCAACGAGTTCCCGAAACGCGCGCCATTTTAGGTACAGACCCGGAGTCGTCGCCATGACGTTTGACCATTCACGATGGGGTTCAGCTTCACCATGATGCTGTGTCGCAGTGGCGAAGACAATTGTCGTGGGCAACGCCTAGCGAAACGTCTACCATCTGCCGTCCCTATGATGGCAGGTGGGCAAAGCGGATGTGGTCAGACTCCAGTTAAGGCGCTGGTGTTGCGCCAGAAGCAGCCCTCGCTGAGCGCATACCAGAACGTCCGGCATGGGGCCGGTAGCGGCCTTTCCGCTATTGGGGGCTTCAAACGAGAAGCGGACATATCGCCGATGAATGTCCGAGACCGAAGTGACCCATATCTGAGATTCGCGAGGTCTGCTAATGGGTTGGTCCGGCTGCTTCCTTCCGCGGGATAGTCTGCAAGGACTGGCCCGCGCCCCGCAGGAAAAGCCCCCTTGGACGCAGACACAGATACCGCTATTCCGGTCCTGACCTCCGTTGGAATCGACATAGCCAAGGACGTTTTTCACATTGTATGTTCCGGTCCCGACAGCAAGATTGCGTTCCGCCGCAAGATAAAACGGCTTGCGCTGGCGGAGACTTTTCGGAAGCTGCCGCCATGCATCGTAGGGATGGAGGCCTGCCTCAGCGCACATTTCGTCAGCCTTACCCCTAAGGGCGCAGGGACACGAGCCACGGATCATGACGGCTATCCACGTGAAGCCCTTCATAAAAAGGGGCAGAAGAACGATTACAATGACACCGAGGCTATCGCCGAAGCGGCGTTGCGCCCCAACCTGCACCTGGTCCGCGAGAACAACCCAAGATCAGGTCAATCTCCAGGCCTGGCGCCGCGTCCGTGGCTTTCCCTGAACCACTTAGCACCGTTTGGGAAAAGTCTGCATTCTGACGGGAGGATGGATACATGGAGGCCATGGATGCACTGATTGCCTCTAGGACGATCGAACGAACGGTGTTCACGCTGTGCGCGCCGTTGCTCCTTTATTTGGGTTGTCGGCTGCTGACCCGTGCCTTCGACTACAACGATCAAGCTCGCACCGAACTGCGAGACAAATACAAATTCCAAGTGGCCAGCTTCCTGCCGGGGGCGGCCTGCGTGCTGCTGGCCGTGGCAATCGGGTTCGCGATCTTTTGGCACCCCTTGGAACTGTCGAAGGCCGAGCAAGATCATCTGATCAAGTTAGACCAAATCGGACATCCAGACCTGCAGAGGGCGGCACCGCCGCCACTGCCGGCCGGGCCAGGAGGGGTGGGCCCAGGGGGCGAGGTCGGGTCCGCGCCTAAGCCTTCTTTAGGGCGGGAAATACCGTCGCTACCCCGGTGAATAGGGCGGCGATGAACATCACCGAAGCGAGTCCGAGCGAGCCCTTGCCGGCCGCGTAGGCGCCGATGACTGCCGGAGTGGCCGTGCCGATCGCGATCATGGCAACCCGCGCGGCCGCCAAGCGTAACGACCCACGGAACCGAAGGTCGAGCATGATATCGCAGCGCTGCTCTAGATCCTTCTCGTCCGCCGTCTTGGGGACGCCCAAAGCCAGGCGCAGGCCGGCGGAAAGCTCGAAAAGCTGTTGCTCAGTCGAGAAGGCGAACCGGATGAGATCGTAGCGGGAATCCAGTTTGGCGACCGTTTCGGAGCTAAATTTGAGGTCGCTATCGTCCGCGCTCGCCGACAAGGTCATCGCGTCAGACAGATTGTTTTCGCCTTCAGGCGAGTAGCTGTAGATGTCCAGAAAATAGCGGCGGCCAGACTCCAATTCAAACCGCCCGCCTTGCGGCTCCAGCGGCGGGCCTCCGGTTGCGGGGGAGAGCCCCTGAACGCTGAAGAAGGCGATGGGCTTACTGTCCTCGAACTTCGCCTCCTGCCGAAGCGCCTTCGTCGTGTTCTCGAAGGCCGTCATGGCTTCGCTCGTCGCCGCCCGGAACGGCGTCAGGGCGTCGGAGATTTCGAACACGAGGCGGCCCGCCCGGGAACTAGCGTCGGACTTGGCCGTCGGCAGAAGCGCCAGTTCGCCCTCGGTCATCAGACCACGTAGCTTCGCGTCATCGAGATCTTTGACGAACTCGGCGACCCTTAGGGTGAAGACGTAAGAACTGCCGACCTTCTGGATGCGGGTGACCGTGACAAATCGGCAGGGCGCAAGAAGCGATGTTGCACCCTCAGGGGTGGCCCAGTGGCAGATAAGTCCGGCCAGGTTGACGGCGCGTGTGCGCTCGTACCGCGCAGCAAGATCCTGCTCTAGGTAATTTTCCCCATAGCGGAAGCGGAATTCGGTGCCGGCGGGATGTGCTAGGGCTCGAACGATATCGTCGTTGTAGCGACGCCGGGCGCTTGACGACAGCAGGACCAGCAAGTGCCCCTCCCCATGGGCTATTTCACGAAGTTGGGCTGGCCGTCCTTGGCGACCCAACTCAAGTGAATCCAACCGGCCGGGATGTAGTGGGAAACTCCTTCCGCGTCAAAGATGCGATGGCCGCCGCTTTCGCTCACATTGAGCTTCAAAGGGGCCTCGATCCGCACCACGTCTCCGCCGCGGAAGCGGTATTCCCGGTAGCGTTCGCTGGAGATGTCCTCGAACGCCAAGTCGGTGGCGTTTTCGAACCGAGGGGCGTCGGCGAGCTGAGCGACCATAACGAAAGTCCTACGACAGCCGATGTTGACAGGGTGGACGACGACGTATTGCCGTCCAGTATGCTGCGATTCTTATCGCACAATGCCGGAACGGCCTATGCTGGTCTCCGCCCCTAGCCGTCGTCCCTTGGAACGAGTCCACTTTGGGATTTAACTCAAAGGGCGTTTATCACCTTCGCGACCGCTTCGCCCAGGTTTTTGCGCACCAGCAGTTCGTCGATCAGCACCACGCCTTTCACCTGTGTGGCGTGGAGCGGTACGCTGGGCGCGACCGGCGAATGAAGATCGAGCGGCGTGATCTTGCCGGTGGACTTTCGTATGAGGCAGATCGGGGCCTGCGTCACCGAGCTTGTCGCGGTGGCGATTTCGAAGTCGTCAGAGAACTGGCGACGCAGGTCTGCCGCCAGCAGTTGGACGGACGACTGTGCGCGCTCCAACGAATACGGCGGAGTGACGCCGGTCATCACCTGTCGTAGCACCTGGGCGCCGAGCTTGCGGTCCAGCAGGGTGTGGTCGAGTCGATTGCGGAAGCTGCGCAGACACCGATAGCAGGAGGCATCGCAGTCGGCCGGGCACTGCTCCATGATGTCCAGCGCCTTGCAGAAGAGCTCGGCGCCGCGCGACGCCATCTGCGGCGAGAACCCGGCACCGCCGGCCAGGGTGTCGTAGAGGAAGACTTCGACCACGGCGCCAGCGGCGCCGCTGTCGTTCAACGCCGGCCGATGTTCGGCCAGGATTTCGCCGGGTTCGATCTCCAGCAACTGGCTGGTGGCCTTGGCGACGGCTTCACAGATCGTCCGCATCGCCGACGCGGTCTCCGCGTTGGGCGGCGGGAGGCGGATCGGCGCCGCCAAGCTCAGCGAGAACAGGGCGATGTCAGTGACGAACTCGACCCCGAGGACCACGCCATGCGAAACCGCGCCCGGGCAGTTGGGCTCATTGTCGTTGGGGAACGGCAGGGTGTGAGGTTGGCGCAGATTCACTTCGGGCGAGGCGACGGACTCGATGCGGCCGCAGCGCACGCAATACTCATAGCCGTCACCGCCGGGCCCAGAGTTTGAGACAAGCAGGGGCTCACGGGTAGCCAGTCCGCGCAGGCGCGGGTTGATCTCATGATCGAAATCCTGGACACCGCTCGACATGACAAGCTTCGCCCGGGTGGCGTAGGCGGTCTCGTTCGGTTCGTCCGGCGTGGTGACAGCCGGCTGGTCCCAGAGGTGGGCGAACCCCGGCGGCCGGAACCACGGTTTGCTCGGTCCGAACGTGCCGGGCGTCTGGCAGGCCTCGCAGGTGAGCCTCTCGCTCCGTCGGTCCGGATCAAAGTCCGTGGTCTTGGCGTGCCCGCATTGGGCGCACTCGTAGTAGAGCTTGCGCCGCCCCCAGGCGTTCTTCCGATCGTGGGGGAAGGGCGAGTAGATGGCCCGGGAAGTGTACTGTTTTCCCGCGATCCAGATTTGCTTGTTTGGGGCGTATTGCGACAGCGCCACGTTGAGGCCTTGGCTTGGCGCGAACTCCATTTCGTGCCGGAAACCGGTGGCGGTGGGGCTGAAGACGTAGAAAGGCGCTACGTCCATTGGGAAGGCGTAACGGGGCAGCACGCCCCAGTAGAGCAGCCGGTCCAGTAGATTGTCCGAGGCCAAGTCGACCAAGTCTTCGGTCTCGGGCTGGGGATCATGCTCCGCCCCGCCCTCCGTCTCGATGGCTGCCGCAGGGGTTGCGTCCTCCGGCGCTTCGAGCACGTCCGTATCGTCCCCGTCATGGGGGCCAGCCGGCAGGACGGGTTGGCCGCCAATCGCTTCGTCGACGGCTCTCAAGAGGTCCGGGACGAAATGGGCGATCAATCGCGCACGATCGGCCGCCGACAGTTCGGATGGCAACCAGCGCTGGAGGGCTGTCACGAGGTTGGTGTGCGCCAGCTTCAGCCACGCGGCCAGGTCGATCCGATTAAGGATTCCGGTGGAGTCGCGGAAGTCGCGCACGTTGCCCAGCACGGAGAACAGATTGGCGGCGGCGTCGGTCGTATGATCAAGGTCTGGTAGCCGGGCCTCGTGATAGCGCTGCAGGACGAACGCCCGGATATGGCGCCGAACGATGTCGGGGTTCTCCAAGGTCAGACGCGGGTCGACCACCTCGCCGCGGATCATTTCCTGGGGGCGCGTGAAATAGTGGTCGTCATGGCTGTCGGCGCTGCCGAACGCGACCACGGTGGCGACCGCGTTGCCGCGGCGACCCGCGCGGCCGGCGCGTTGCTGGTAGTTGGCCCGGCCGGGCGGCATGTTGCGTAAGGCCACGCCCGACAACTCGCCGATGTCGATCCCGACCTCCATCGTCGTAGTGCTGGAGAGCACGTCAATCGCGGTGTCGGGCACGTCCGTGGTGCGCCATGCCAGGTCGATATCCTGGAAGCGCATCTCGTGCCGTTCAGCGCGCGAGAACGCCTCGTCGGCGCCCGCGGCGTTTAGCTGCGCGGTATGCTCCGCCGCGATCAGGGACATCAGCGCCGGCTGGTCCGAGGTCAGCGCGTCCACCACCGGCGCGCGATAGAAGCCCTTGCGGGCCTTGAACACGTTGTCGGCGTCTGGATCGAAGGCGTGGATGTCGTCCGACCCGCAGTCGATGCAGACGCCCAGCGTGCTGATCGGCCGATGCACCGATGTGCAGCGATTGCAGCGACGCCAAGAGCCGCCGAGGTCCAGCGTAAGGTTCCGCGCCACCATGCGGTGCTGGCCGTTGATATTCTCGGTCAGCAGCGGCAGCAGTACCGGCAGCCATCCCTTGCGGAATCCTGACTTCAGGGCGGGAGTGCTGAACACGTAGCGGAGCGGCTGGAACTCGCCGCGGTGGGCCCGGACGAGCCCGCCGGCGCCCCACCAGCCCGGCGGCATGTCCTTGAACCAGACGCCGGGCTTGCGGACCCAGGCCCGTAGCCACGCCCGCACCACGGCCAGCTTGGCCTCCGGCGTTTCCGCGAGGCCGGTGAGATTGGGCAGTGTGCTGGCGAGTTTCTCGCTGTGCTTGGCGGCCTCGCGCACGGAGGCGACAGCAAGGGCTTCCAGTCCGAGGACATTGTCCCGCAGGGTGTCGACAATGGCGCGCGTCAGGTTGACCGGCGGCTTCTCGTTGATCAGCGCCATCAGTTCCTGGGCGTCTGGAATCCCGCCTGGCGCCGTGTAATGCAGCTTCGGCATGACCTCCGATGGCTCCAGACCGGGGCGCAGTCGGACGCCAAAGCGATGGGCGGCGACAATCACGGCCATGTAGGCCTGATCCAACACAACGGCCGGCAGGCCCTCCTCCAGCATCCGGTAACCCCTCGGCAGCAGAGCGCGGATGGTGTCCTTGAACGAGAAGTTCTGCAGCGTAGGCGCGAGCCGCGCGGCGACCTGACGGGAGTCCGAGAACACCAGCACCTTCCGGCCACGAAGCGGCGCGAATTCGCTGGCAGGCTTCGGGCTGGGCGGCTGGACCTTGATCTGCGAGCTCAGCAGCGCCTGGAACGGCTGGTCGCCCTTGGTGACGTGGTCCTGAACGCTGGACTGGTTGCCCCGCGCATATTTCTGGCAGCAGCCGCAGGGTGCGAATTGGCCGGCCCCGACCGGGCGCCCGTCGCCATCCACCTCGTCGTCCTCGTCATCCTCATCGTCGCCGTCGTCGGTTTGCCCGGCCATGGCGACGGTGGATGGCGCCAGATAGACCGTCCGGGTGCGGTCGCTGGGATGGGGCGGGTCGAGCCGGCCGGTCACCAGGTCGAAGAGGGCGGGAATGCCGAGCGCCGGCGTGGTGGGCGGTTCCAGCAGGAGGTCCAGTGGCTCCAGGGTCTTGATGAAGCCTTCAGCCGTGAGCAGTTGGTGGCCTTCCTCGGCGAATATCTGTTTCGGCTGGCTGACATCTTTGGTGTAGGCTCGGCCGTAGGACGTCCCGCAGTACCGGCAGGTAAAATATTCGAGCACGGGCGCGTTGCAGGCGCAGCGCGCCCGCGGCTGGCTGTAGAGCCGGCCGATGGGACCGCCGCGGTCCTCGGCCGGCAGGTCAGTGCAGTTCGGATCCAGGCACGCCCAAAGACCCGGCAAGCCGCGATAGAAGGCATGGATTCGACACGGCAGCAGGCTCGCTTCGTCGGGCTTAAGCCTGGCCCGGCTGCCCAGGGCAAGGAGCGCGTTGATCGCTTGGTCGCCGCGGACCGGATCAACCTTGGGAAATACCTTTGCCCGCACTTCGTCGAACGACAGCGCGCTGACCATGGTCGCGTTTACCAGCCGGCTGAACGGGCCCCAGCCAGACAGGGCGGCGTGAAGGTCGGGGCCGTGTCCAGCGCCGGTCGGCGTCTGGCGATAGGTGAGAAACGGTGCGATTGCCTGATCCCGATCGGCGTCGGCCTCCGCGTAGAGCCGGTTCATGTCGACACTGCACAAGGCCGCCGCGTCGGCGTCGTCGCCATCGCCCTCGCCGGGCTGCAGCTTCAGGTCGCCGGTGATCTGACGGAACGAGGCTGGTTCGGCGCCCGAGAGCTGGCCGCCGAACTCTCCCGACTTGGCCTTGCCGGCCGCGCTGAAGCTCGCCGTGGCGCAGATCACCTGGAAGCGCTCGGCCGGGATGTCCAAACGCTCCCGAAGCCGGCGAAGCAGGAGCCCGACCTCCGCACCCTGGGCGCCCCGGTAGAGGTGGGCTTCATCGAGTACGATAAGGAATTTCTCGTCTGGGCAGGCCTTCAGCCAAGCCCGGGTGCGGTCGAACACCGGCCGCTCGATGGGCCGGAGCATCATGTACTCCAGCATCGAATAGTTGGTGATCAGCAGATCGGGCGGGTTGACCTGTGCCTCATGGCGGGTCAAAAGCTCCGCTTCCCCCGGCTGCGTGATCGCCCGACGGAACTCGCCATTGGCGTCCAGCCAATGGCCGCTGCCGAACCAGCCGGCGACGCTCGGCTTGGCGGGCCACTTGCCCTTGTCGTGCAGCTTGCCTTGGAGAGCCGCGGCCTTCGCCGCAGCCGACTCCGGCGCCGTATCGGGCCCGACCTGGGCGGCCGCGTCCTCGATGTCGACGAAGAACTCGCGGATGGACTTGAGCCGACGGGCGTCCTTCTGCCGCGTCCGCACGCCGGCGTAGGGCGTGCGGCTGGTGTAGCGGGCGAACAGCGCGGCGCGGCCTGCCCATTGCTCGAAGGCGCCGACGACCCGCGGATCGCCGAACAGCAGGCGGAGGCGGCCGAGTTGGTCGTTGACCAGGGCGTTCATGGGATAGAGCACCATGGCGCGCACGGCGTGGTGTTTGGCGAACTGGTCCGGCCGGTCGTGGGCCTCGACCGCGAGTTTCCCGAGGATCGGCAAGAGGAAGGACTCGGTCTTGCCCGAGCCGGTCCCGGTCATGATCATCAGGTTCCGCTGCTCAACCAGGATCCCTTCGATCGCCTCGGCCTGATGGACATAGGGCGGATCGAACAAGAGCGGTTTGCCGACGGCGGGGTTCGAGAGCCGGGTGTAGATGTCCCGCGCGGCGTCCGGCAGGCCCGCCATCTCAGCGTAGCGCTTGCCCGTTTGATAGCGCGGCGTCGACTCCAGGAAGGGGCTCTGGAAGATGCCCCCGATCTGTTCGAGCAGTTTGCGGCGCTGGCGCACGACCGACGGGTCGGCGACGTGATAGGTCGCCTCGATGTAGCCCAACAGCGTCCGCTGCAGCGCCTCAATTGTCTCTTGAATAGTCGCGGTCATGTGGGCCCCGTTGGGATCATGATGTTTCCATCAGCCAGAGCTTTTCGGAAAGGGCATCGAGTTCGTCGGCCGCGGCGGCCGGGGGGAGCGTATAGGCGAACAAGCAGCCGGCCCGCGCTGACTTCTCCCCTTTGAGCGCCAACCGGCGTTCCGCGAACGCCGGTAGGGGGGAGAAGAATGCCAGTTCGACCGCGGCCCGCGTTCGGGTAGCCTGCACCTGCTGCGGCCTGCCGGCGGAGGCGTCGAAGGCGGCCTGGATACGCCAGGCGAGATCGCAAGGCCGCTCGCGGTTGTCCGTCGCCACGAGATCATGCAGTCGCCGCGGCGCTCCGCCCTCCAACTCCACCAGACACCAGGGCCGCAGGCCGAACAACTGCTGGCGGCGGGCGATGAAGACGCCGGTGTCGCCGCTCGCGGGCGGTCGCCAGCGCCCGCTGTAGTAGGTCACCGGTCGACCGGGATCTATCAAGCTGAGCCCGTCCAATGGCGCCGTGGCCAAGGGCGTCTTCAGGACCTCGCCGCGATTGAGCTCAGCATAGCCCTGCGCCGAGGCGGTGACGGGCGCCCGGAGCCACGCTGTTTCTGGAAGCTCGACGAGGCCCAGCGCCTTCAGGAGGTCGACCGCCCCGGCCTCGCGAAGAGTCCGCAGCGGGCCACGATACTCCAGCCGCTCCGCCAGTTCGCCCAGCAGGGCGGTCGGCTGGTCGCCCGCGACGCCGAGGATGATGAGATCGCCGTTGGCGCGCCGGACAAAACTCGGCGGCGCAGGCCGGAGGACCAGTCGCCCTGTGCGCCAAGCATCCTGCTCCTGCCGCGTGACCTCCAGCACGTCGCCATAGGCGATCAGCGCGTCGAGCAGGTCCTCGTACCACTCGTCGGTGACAGCCATCAGCCCGTCCAACGGCTGGCGCACGAACCGCAAGGCCTCGGCGCGCGAGCACGGCGCCAGCGCCGAGACCGCACGCCGCAGCGCCTGGGCGACGAGGCTTTCAGCAACTGCGGGCGTTGCGAGGGCCAGGGAGCGGGCGGTTCTTTCGAGCACGCCGGCGGGGGGCAACCTTTGGATCATGCCGTAAGCGCCCCGTGGAGGGTCGGCGTGCTCGCCCTCGCCAGGAACGCGCCGCGCACCAACGGTCGGTTGTCCAGAAGGCGAGCGACGGCCTTGCTCGGTGCGACGCCGGCCGGAAGGCGCAATGTCCAGGGACGAAAGGCCAGGGTGACCGCCTGGTCGGCCAGGTCCCGGTCCTGGGTGATCTGATAATGCTCGGCATAGCGGAAGAACTCCGCCCGGACATGGCCCCAGCCCATCTCGGCCCAGGTCGTCGTGCGCATCCGCAGTCCGAAGCCCGGCGATCCGCCGACGCCGGCCTGGGCGCGCTCCAACTCCGGCACCGCCGAGGCGTCGAGCCACGCCGACCAGTCCGCCCCGCAGAACGTGCGCCGAAGCTCGCCTTCGAGCCCGGCGACCGTCTGCAACTTGCGCAACGCGGCCATGCGGCCGATCGGTCGGGCCCGCTGCCAGAGTTGCAGCGCATTGACCAAACCGACGACCGCCCGCGCGGGCTCGGCGGCTTCGGGCCGAAAATCCTGGACCAGCCCGAGTTGGGAAAGCTCGTTCAATTTCTCCTGGGGCGGCGCCGAGGCGAAGGCGACGTAGCGTTGGTCCTTGTACACGGCGCTGAAGAGGGCGCCGGGCGAACTCAGGGCGACGCCGGCCACCAGGTCGGCGTGAGAGGCCTCCGTCCGGACCGCCGGCCTCGTCAGATCGAGGCGGGTCACCTGGACGGCCTCGTCATGCGCGGTCTCGTCGATCAGCCGCAGACGTTGCTGGACCGGGTCGAGACGCCAGCGTAGGGGATCGACCTTATGCGGGAACCGGACTGTCTGGCGACCGAGCTCCTCCAATTCCCCCACCAGGTCCACGCGGTGCGCGGCGTCGATCGCGTCCGAATAGTCCTTCAGGCGTTTGAGCGCCGGCGCAAAACCGTCGGCGTCCATCGGCAGGCGGATTGAGGTGAGCGGACCGCCTCCGGCGACGTGTCCGCTGGCGTCGATCGTGTCGATCCGCCAGGCCACCCGGCGGCCGGGCGGTCCATAGAGCGAGACCTTTGCCTGGCCGGTGAGGATCCTTTCCAGATCCGCATTGGCCGGCTCGAGCAGCACCCGGAAGCCGGCACGCTCCGCCACCATGTCGGGCCACGGCCGCGGCTCGAACACGTGGAAGTCGAAGGAGGCGGGACTGGCATCCACTGCGGAGTCGGTGGCTCCGGCGCGGGCCACCGCTGTGACCTTCAGCCTGTGCCGGCCGACCGCCAGGGCGCCCAGCGAAACGAAGACCGCTTCGTCTGCCGCCGCGTACCGCGAGGGGCCGCTGCCATCCAAATCCAGGATGAACTCGGCGGCTGGGAAGTCCGCCGACAGACGCAGCGTGATCTCTTCGCCCGCGGCCCAACTGGGCCCATCGAAGCCCTGGTTGGACACAGGACTGAGCCCCGCCGGCTCCACACGCGTCCGAAGCGAATATCCCAGGCCGAGCTTCTGCAGCGCCGTGCGGTAGGGCGGGGAGATGGAAGGCGGTGTCTGGAAGGCATAGGCGCTCACCCCATCCAGGCTCGCCGAAGCCGGCCGCAACGAGAGCGCCTGCAGAACATCGGTGGGCGGGGCAGCGCGGGACACGACCAAATAGGCTTGCGACGGCCGCACTCGACCGCCGACGACTTGCCGATAGGCGTTGTCCTCGCCTTGGTGGAGCAGCCAGACCGGCCGCTCTTCGAGGACCGTCAGAGGTTGAAGGATCGGCTGCAACGCCGTGGGCGGAGCATCCAGTTCGACCAGCGACTTGCCGGGCTCCGGAAACACCGGCAAGGCGCGATCGAGATTGGACCAACTGAGCAGGGCCGCGCCCGGCGACCAGTGCTCGGTTTCCCCGCACAGCCGCACCCTCAGCCGGCCAAGCGCCGGGGCCGCCAGGCCGGCCTTCTTCATGGCCAAGGCGAAGTCCGGCATGTGAGCGCCGAGCAGCACGGTGCCGTCAGCCGATCGCCGCGCGACAAGGCGTGGCGGGCGAACGATGTCCTCCTGATCGAGTTGCCCCGGCAATGGTCGGCGTGCACCGGCTAGGGAGGCGGACACGACACTACGGGCAGATCGCAGGACCTGCCGGGCGGCCTTCAGAAATGCTCCCGCCTCGCGCCGACGCTCCAGGTCGGAGACGATCCGCGCCAGGGTTTCGGGAATGATCCGCGGCACGGGCTCGTTGAGGTCCTCATCGCGAAGGGCGAGCACGATCCGGCCGGTCAGGTCGGTCTGCTCCAGGAAGTCCTCATACCGAGCCGACCGCTGGTCGCTGGTCGCGGCTAGGTAGGCGCCGATCTCGTCCGCCCCTGCGTTCGCCAACCGGCCCAGGCCATAGCGGATCTGGAACAGGTGCCGGGCGAAATGGCCTTGCAGGTATTTCGGCAGCAGGGCGCCGGCGATGGGCCAGGCGATGATGCTAAACTTCTCGGCCCATCGGCCCTGCGGGACGGGCCCGCCGTACTCGCGGTGGAATTTCTCGAACCAGTTGCGCAGGGTTTGGCGGTCGTATTGCGTCCGCCACGCGCCGGGTGTCTCCTCCAGCGACGGCCAGTACTCCTCTCCATCATAGCCGTAGCCCGCCTCAGCCGCGAGGGCGACCCACGCCAGCCAGTGCTCGCGGCGAGGGCCGCGGCTGCGAAGTTCCAGCGCCGCCGCCGCTCGGGCGGCGCAAACAGCATCATCGGAAAGGGCGTGTTCGATAGCGTAGACCGGATAGCCGGCCGGCCTACGCCGCCCCGCCAGCGCTTTGAAATGCGCCTCAAGCTGGACCTGCAGATTGTCCAGCATCGGTCGACTAGCCCGTACAGCGAAGGTCGGCGCGGGGCAGGTCGACGAGGCCTCGGATCAGCCGGGGGATCTGTGACCGTGTCCAACTGTGGTAGTCGATCTCGCCGCGGGCCGCCCTGGGTGCCATCCACCGCTCGACCGCCATTGCCGAGATCTCCGCCACGCTGCGCAGACCGCTGACGTCAGGCTCCTTCTCGCCGTAGTGAAGCACGTCGAAAGCGTTCGCCGCGAACTTCGCGACGAACACCTCGCGCTGAATCCCGTGTTTCAGCACGGTCTCGTTGATCCGCAGCGCCTTCAGCGCCGCTCGGATCGTCCTAAGCCGCCAGTTCGGGCCCTCGCCGAACTCGTGGTGGTCCGCATAGGCGTGGTCGCGCTCCCGCAGATAATCCCGCATCTGCTCGAACAACGTGTCGGTGATGTGGAAGTGGCCCCAGCCGATCGTGTATCCGACGCGCTCGAAATAGTTTTCGCCGTCGAGGCGCAGGCGGTTGTATACCGAGGATCTTCCCATCGACGAGGTCGTGGTAACAGCGAGGAGATTGGCGCTCTTCGCGACCTTGGAGATCACGCCGACCGTTCCGCCATACTTGGCTTGGAAGTCCGCGAAGATATCGCGTGATCGGACGAGGCAAGCCACGGCCTTGCCGCCAAGCAAAAAGCTATAGGGTGGGACCGCCCCGAGGACATAGGCGTCAAGCAAGCCGACGAGCCGTTCCGCGCGGTCGTGGACGGTCCAGCCGATGGCGTTATCACGGACCGAGAGGTTGTAAACTGGGTCGCCGAGGGCGATGACGCCCGCCAGGCGATCATGACTCTCGTCCCAGACCAGGTAGCGCATCCGCCGACCGAACCCGACCGAGACTGGCACCGACCAGGTCATCGTCGCGACCCTGAAGAGATCGGCTTCCGGGGTGTCGGACTTCACTACGCGCAGGGCCAGTCGAATGCGACTGACGTCGAGCTCCGATCCCTCCGCGAAGCTCGGCAGCGCCTTTGGGAGTGCGCGTTCCAGGAACGGCTGGGCTGACTGCAGACGATCGCGGCGCTGCGCTCGATGGAGCTGGCGCACGACTGTTTTGCCCTCGCCCGGTAGCACCAGTGCGCCATCCGCGTTCTTGGTGAACCCGAGCGTTTTGAAATGCCTTCGGATCGCGCGCTTGAGCGCAGCTTCTTTGTCGAAGGGCTTAGCAATGCCCCCTGTTTGAGCACTCACGCCGCCTTTGCCTCCAGATTAAGCCGCCGCATTTTGAACCGCAAACTGGTTGCAGTTTGCACCAGTGCATTGGACCGGCGCAACTACCAATGGTCGAGCTTTGAGTTGTTCAGGCCTCGGGAGCAGCGGGATGGCGAAAAAAGCTCGCGTGGCCCCTCAATGTTGTCTGGGCACGGTAGCCCAAGCAGGACATTTAGCTCTCTCCCCAGCTTTAAGGCCAAACAGAATCGGCAGCTTTCAGGAGTTAGAGAGCTCACTTCGAACGACTGACATGGGGCGCGCAGCTGTCGAAGTGCAGTGGCCTGCCGAACGGCCGCTTTCCCAGCTTCGGCGCCTAACCGGTCAGGCAGGAATCCACCCGACGAGCGATAGGATAGCGGCATATCCTACGCGTCGAAACGGTTGTCCGTGATTAGACGGACAACCGCATGAAGTCAGATTTCGGTTCGCTCCGCCAGGAGCAGCGCATCTTCGACATCGACACCAAGGTATCGGACCGTGTTCTCGATCTTAGAATGACCGAGCAATATCTGGATCGCACGGATGTTGCCTGTCGCCCTGTAGATCATCGATGCCTTCGTGCGGCGAAGCGAGTGAGTTCCGTATTCTTCAGGACGCAACCCGATCGCGGTCACCCACTCGTCAACGAGCCGTGCATATTGCCTCGTGCTCACGTGCTTTGCGTCATCAACCCTGCTCGGGAATACATAGTCCCCGAGCGCGCCACCTCGCCGTTCCAGCCAGGCGAGAAGACTGGCCCTCACGTCTGTGGTGATCTCGAACTGCACGGGGCGCCCCGTCTTCTGCTGAACAACGATCGCTCGGGTCCTGATTTCCGGCCCGGTGACGAAATCGCGGATCCGGATCTTGACCAGATCGCAGCCGCGAAGCTTGCTGTCTATCGCAAGGTCGAACAGAGCGCGGTCCCGAACGCGGCGCTCACGATCCAGAAAGAAGCGAACAGCCCAGATTTGCTTCTGCGTGAGCGGACGCTTCGCTCCTACATTCTTGCCAGCGTTCCAAGCTGTGCGCCCGCGGCTGGCATCATCATATCGAGAATGGCCCATGTGCGTTCTCCTCGGCCTTGATTGGCCGAGTATGAAACGCGCGAGCCCCGCGGCGCCTCGCTGCGCGCCCGTTACCCATCGTGTGACATCGGGGACCGCCTCGCCTTCACGAAGATCATCTCGAACAACGCCCCGCCTCCCGGTGCGGTGCGGTAGTTCACGCGCCCGCCATGGGCCTCCATGATGGCGCGCACGACGGAAAGGCCGAGACCGTTGCCTCCCGGTTCTCCCACGCGGGCCGGGACGCCGCGCACAAAGGGATCGAAGATGCCGGGCGCCATCCGGGGCGAAAGGCCGGGCCCTTCGTCAGCGACGCCGAGCACAACCGTTTCGTCGCGAGAAGCGAGCGTGATGGTGATCGCGCCCCTTATGGCATAGCGCCGGGCATTGGTGACGAGCGCCAGAAGGGCCTGGCGGATGCGCGTCGCGTCCGCCTCGACAACGAGATCGGCGAGGTCGAGCTCCAGATGGAATCCGCTTGCGCGCAGGTCGTGAGCCATCAGCTCGGCCATCTGCTCGATTTCACGCGCAAGACGGATCGACGCGAGGCGCAGATCCAGATGGCCGCTGTCGGCGAGCGTGACAGTCCGCAGGTCCTCCACCAGCCGGGCCAATCCGTCCACCTGCAGAACCAGGGCCCGAAGTGCGGCTTCGTCCGGCACGAACACGCCATCGATCATGCCCTGCAGCCGCCCCTTCAGGATGGTGAGCGGGGTGCGAAGCTCGTGCGCGATGGTGGCGTTCCACAGGGCCATGTCGGCCGCCATGTCCTGCAACCGCTGCGCCATCGTGTTGAAATCGTCGATCAGGGCGGCCGTCTCGCCAAGGGTCCGCTCGCCGACCAATGCCCTGGCGGTCAGGTCCCCGGCCGTGATGCGCCGAGCGCTCAGGGCAAGCGATTCCAAAGGCTGGAGAATGCGCCGGGAGAGGCGCATGGAGACCAGGGCGGCGATCGGCAGCGCTACGATGATCAGGACGCATACGATCGCCAGGTCGATCGAGGTCAGCCCATCCTCGGGTTGCTGCGTCGGGTAGAGGAGCATGATCGCCATGTAGGCGAGATAGGTTCCGAAGAAGACGAGAAGTCCCGCCACGACGGTGATGGCGGACATCGCCACGAGGATCTGCCGGCTCAATCCGGTGCGCGGTCCCATCACGTCATGCCGACAGCCGGTAGCCGACGCCGCGTACGCCCGGCAGCAGGCCCGGCGCGCCGGCCTGCTCGAGCTTCTTGCGCAGCTTGCTGAGATGGCTGTCCACGGTGCGGTCCAGCGCGTCGGAGCCCGGCAGGCACGCATCGACGAGTTCGCTTCGTGTGAAGACCCTGGAGGGGCTTCGCGCCATGTGGGCGAGGATGCGGAACTCGGTGAGCGTCAGCGCGAGCGGCAGCGCCGCGGCACCGGTTCCAAGACGCGCCTGATAGGCGTCGAGATCGATCGTCAGGTCGCCGACCCGCAACACGCCCGCCGCCGTCGCAAGGCCGGAGCGGCGCAGAACCGCCTTGGCGCGGGCGACGACCTCGATGGGATTGAAGGGCTTCCCGACATAGTCGTCAGCGCCGATGCGCAGGCCCTGGAGGCGGTCGATGTCCTTGTCGAGAGCCGTGATCATGATGGCCGGCGTGTTTCCCCGCCGCCTCAGCTCGGCCAGCGTTTCCCATCCGTCGAGATGCGGCATGGAGACGTCGAGAAGCACCAGGTCCGGCTTCAGCGCGAGATGCAGGTCGAGCGCGACGCGACCGTCGCGTGCCTGGACCGTGCGGAAACCCTCCCGCACGAGATAGGCATCCAGGATCGCGGAGATCTCGTCGTCGTCTTCTGCAATCAGAACGAGGGCTGGCATGGCGTTCTCCCTGCTCCACCGATGCCATCTGGCGCGGCCTGCGTCGAGCGCTCCGATCCGTCTCCATCAAACCGCAACATTCCCCCCACACGGCGGCAACGCGCGGGTTCGATAGAGGCGGCGTCGCCCGGAGCGACAGGACCGCCCTGATGGATGACCGCGATGACGCGCCCCCGCCCAACGCCGAGACTCGCTCTCCTCGTCGCCACGGCGATCGTCCTCGCCGCCTGTACGGAGGCCGCGGAACCCACGAACTCCGCCGACGGCAGCGCGCAGACCGAACCCACGGCGGCCGCCGTGCGCGTCGCGGTGCTGAAAGTCCAGCCGCGCCGGGTGGTCGTCTATGACGAGTTGCCAGGCCGGGTATCGGCTCGCCGAACCGCCGAGATACGTCCGCAAGTCAGCGGCATCGTACGGACCGTGCTCTTCACGGAAGGGGCCGATGTTTCGCTGGGCCAGCCCCTGTTCCAGATCGATCCTGCGCCGTTCGTGGCCGATGTCGAGGCGGCCTCTGCCGTGCTGGCGCGCGCGCGGGCCGATCTTGTCAATGCCGCGGCCAAGCATGGACGGGTCGCGGCGCTGGCCGCGGTGAAGACCGCGAGCGCCGCCGCGCTCGGCGATGCCAACGCGACGCTGGCGCAAGCGCGCGCAAACGTCGCCGAGGCCGAGGCCAACCTGGCCCGCCGCACGCTCGAACTGTCTCACGCCACGATCCGCAGCCCGATCAAAGGCCGCATCGGTCAGGCCCTCGCAACGGAGGGCAGCCTGGCATCCGTCGGCGCCGCGACCGCCCTCGCGGTCGTCCAGCAGATCGACAGCGTCTATCTCGACGTCCGCCAGTCGTCCGTCCGCTGGGCGCAGATGGAGGAAAGATCCGACGGGGACCACGGCGCCGACGCGGGCGCCGTTCCCGTCGAGATCCTCATGATCACGGGCAAGGCCTACGACTTCAAGGGAAAGCTGCTGTTCTCCGACAATACGGTGGACCCGGGAACAGGCAGTATCGCGATACGCGTGGAGGTGCCGGACCCGCACCGCCAACTGCTGCCGGGCATGTATCTGCGCGCCCGGGTACCCGCCGCGGTCTACCCGCAGGCTCTGACCGTTCCGCAGCAGGCCGTGCGCCGCGATCCGGCGGGCCGCGCGTATCTCACGATCCTCGCGAGCGACAACACCGCCAGCCGCCGCGAGGTCGACCTGGGAGACCTGGTAGACCGGCAATATGTGGTCGTGTCGGGCCTCAAGGCCGGCGAGACCGTGGTCGTCCAGGGCCAGGAGCGCGCGGAGGCGGGCCTGCCTCTGGAGTCCGTCGCCTACAGCCCCTCCTCAATGGCACCGGAAACCTGAGGGGAGCCTCCCATGCCCCAGTTCTTTATCGATCGCCCGATCTTTGCGTGGGTCATCGCGATCTTCATCGTGCTGGCCGGAATCGCCGCGATCCCGCAGCTTCCGGTGTCGCGTTTTCCCGTGATCGCGCCACCCAGCATCAGCATCAACGCCACTTATCCCGGCGCTGGCCCGCAGACGATCACCGACAGCATCACCGCGCCCATCGAGCGCGAGCTGACGGCGGTGAAGAACGTCCTCTATTTCGAGTCCTCTTCCGACTCGGCCGGCAATGCCGCCATCACGGTCACCTTCAAATCCGGCACGGACCCGGAACTGGCCCAGATCGACGTCCAGAATCGCCTGAAGGCCGTTGAGCAGCGCCTGCCGGAGCCCGTCCGCCGCACCGGCCTTTCCGTCGAGGCCGTGTCGGCGGGCTTCCTGATGATCGTGTCGTTGCGCTCCGAAGGCGGGAAGGCCGATTCCCTGGCGCTGGAGGACTATCTCGCACGCCGCCTCGTGCCCGAGCTCAAGCGGATACCCGGCGTCGGGCGCGTCCAGTCCTTCGGTTCGGAGGCGGCGATGCGGGTGTGGATCGATCCGGCCCGCCTCGTTTCCTACTCGATTTCGGTGGCCGAGATCACACAGGCCATCCAGTCCCAGAATCTCCAGGTGGCGCCAGGCCGGCTTGGCGAGGCGCCCACCATCCCCGGCCAGACGATCAGCGTTCCGCTCAGCCTCGGCGGACAGTTGAGGACACCGGCGGAGTTCTCCGCCATCGTGCTGCGATCCAACCCCGACGGCTCGACGCTCACGCTGGGCGACGTCGCCACGGTTGAGATCGGCGCCCAGACCATGGGCTTCTCGATTCTCGACGGGGGAAAGCCGGCGACAGCGGCGGCGATCCAGCTCGCGCCGGGCGCAAACGCGGTCATGACGTCCGAGGGTGTGCGGGCGCGCCTGGCCGAACTCGCTCCGTCCATGCCGCCGGGTGTCACCTATGCCGTGTCCTTCGACATCGCGCCGTTCGTCAAGCTCTCGATTTCGAAGGTGGTGCAGACGCTGGGCGAGGCGATGGTCCTCGTGTT
The DNA here is from genome assembly GCF_900148505.1 of Pseudoxanthobacter soli DSM 19599. NCBI lineage: Bacteria > Pseudomonadati > Pseudomonadota > Alphaproteobacteria > Hyphomicrobiales > Segnochrobactraceae > Pseudoxanthobacter > Pseudoxanthobacter soli. Next base: position 140,509 of record NZ_FRXO01000009.1, read on the forward strand.
CCTGATCATGCTGCTCTTCCTGCAGAACCTTCGCTACACGCTGATCCCGGCGATCGTCGCGCCGATTGCGCTGCTCGGCACCTTCGCCGTGATGTGGGCCATCGGCTACTCGATCAACGTGCTGACGATGTTCGGCATGGTGCTGGCCATCGGCATCATCGTCGACGACGCGATCGTCGTGGTCGAGAACGTCGAGCGGCTCATGGCGACGGAAGGCCTTTCGCCGCGCGATGCCACCCGCCGCGCCATGCGCGAAATCACGGGAGCCGTCGTCGGCATTACGCTGGTTCTGACGGCGGTTTTCCTGCCGATGGGCCTCGCCGGCGGCTCGGTCGGCGCGATCTACCGCCAATTCACGGTCGCGCTCGCGGTCTCGATCCTGTTCTCGGCGTTCCTGGCCCTTAGTCTGACGCCGGCACTCTGTGCGACGATCCTCAGGCCGATCACCCCCCAACACGGCCGCAAGGGCTTCTTCGGCTGGTTCAACCGCGGCTTCGACCGGCTGACGGGACGATACACGGCCCGTGTCGGCTGGCTCGTGAGGCGCACGACACGCGTCATGCTGGTCTATGGCGTCCTCGTCGGCGCGCTCGTGCTCGGCTATCGGGCGCTGCCCACCGCCTTCGTGCCGGACGAGGATCAGGGGACGTTCATGACCTCCTTCACGCTGCCCGCCGATGCCACGGTCGAGCGAACGCAGGCTCTCGTCGCACGCTTCGACCGGCACGCCGTGGCGCGCCATGACATCGCGAACACGCTCTCCATCATGGGTTTCGGCTTGTCCAGCTCCGGTCCGAACACGGCGATGGCCTTCACCACGCTGCGGGATTTCGACGAGCGGAACGGCGACACCGATGCCGAGATCGCGGCCGCGGAACGCGCGATGCAGGAAGCGACGGAGGGCGACATCCTCTTTCTGAAACCGCCGGCGATCGAGGAGCTGGGGACGACGTCGGGCTTCGCCCTGCGGCTCGTGGATCGTGCCGGCGGCGGTCCCGCGGCGCTCAGGGATGCCTCCGATAAGCTCGTCGCGCTGGCGGGGCGGAGCACGCTTCTAAGGAACGTCCGGGTGGATGGGCAACCCGACGGTCCCAGCGTCGACCTGCGCATCGACAGGCAGAAGGCCGGTGCTCTGGGCGTGCCCTTCTCCGCGATCAACGACCTGCTCGCCGCGACCATGAGCCCGGCCTATGTCAACGACTTCCCCCGCGGAGGAAGTCTGCAGCAGGTCATCGTGCAGGCGCAGGCGAAGGACCGCATGCAGGTCGAGGACGTTCTGAAGCTCCACGTTCGCAACGACAAGGGCGACATGGTTCCCTTGTCCGAGGTCGTGACGCCGGAATGGTCCGTCGCTCCCTTGCAGCTCAATCGCTATAACGGCTATCCGTCCCTCAGCATCTCGGGGGATGCTGCGCCGGGCGTGTCGAGCGGCAGTGCGATGGACGAGATCGAGCGGATCGCCAGACAGCTTCCCGCCGGCTTTGCGATCGAATGGACGGGCCAGTCGTTCCAGGAACGCCAGTCGGGCGCTCAGGCGCCGCTTCTGGTCGCACTTTCCCTCGTTGTCGTGTTCCTGGTGCTGGCCGCCCTTTACGAAAGCTGGACGATTCCGCTCTCGGTCATGCTCGTCGTGCCGCTCGGAATCCTGGGCGCCGTCGTCGCCGTGCATCTGCGCGGTTTCGAGAATGACGTGTTCTTCAAGGTCGGCCTCATCACGCTGATCGGGCTTTCATCCAAGAATGCCGTGCTGATCGTCGAGTTTGCCCGCAAACTGCTGAAGGAGGGGCACTCGCTTCGCGAGGCTGCCGTCGAGGCCGCCCGCCTGCGGCTGCGGCCGATCGTGATGACCTCGCTCGCCTTCACGCTCGGCATCGTGCCCCTGGTGATCGCCACAGGGCCGAGTTCCGAGACCCAGAACGCGCTCGGCACCGGCCTCTTCGGCGGCATGATCTCGGCGACCGCCCTCGCGGTCGTCTTCGTGCCCGTCTTCTTCGTCGTCGTCATGCGGCTCGCGGGCCGCCGAACGCGGACCGAAGGCGCGGCCACCACCGCCGGGGTTCGCGCCTGAAGCCATTCCCCTGGGCGTGAAGCGCCGGTCAAGATCTGGCCGGCCCGTCCTCCCATTTTTCGATTGGAGCCAACCGATGACTGCTGACTTCAACTCCTGCGTCACACTCGACGTCGGGATCGAGGCCGACTTCCCCCGCTTCTGCAAGGATCTTCAGGATGCCTTCGCCATCGCCGTGGTCGAGGATTTCGGATCGGTCTGCGAGGGGGCCATTCCTTCCGACGAAGACATCTACGCTTCCTTCGAAGCGCTGAATGCCGTGGTGCTGCGTATCCTTGAGGAGGGACGCTGGGTCGGCGGCGCGGTCGTTTCCATCGACGCCGGGACGCAGATCAACTCTCTCGACTTCTTCTTCATCCAAGCCGGCGAGATCGGCCGGGGCCTTGGCCGGAAGGCGTGGAAGGCTCTCGAGCAACATTATCCCGATACGAAAGTCTGGATCACTCACACGCCCTATTTCGAGAAGCGCAATATCCATTTCTACGTCAATGTATGTGGCTTCAGCATCGTCGAGTACTTCAACAATTACCATAAGGACCAGAGGCATCCCACGGACCCAGACCTGCCAGGAGACGGCGGAATGTTCCGCTTCGAAAAGCGGATGTGACCCGCCGAAATCGAACCGGGCCAGCCGCCTTAGCAGCCTGAAAATCCAGAGCGCCAAAGGTTACTGACTTGGCCGAGAGTCACTCTTTCGAAGGGCGGTAGATCATTCCCCATCGCTTAGCTCAGCTCTTTCGCCTCCGCTTTCCAGATGGCGAGAGACTTGATTGAACGACTGACATGGAGGCGCGCAGCTGTCGAAGGACTGTAACCTAATGAACGGCCGCTTTCCGAGCTTCGGCGCCCATAACCGGTCAGGCAGGAATCCACCCCCGTCCTGTCTCAGATTGACCCCTTTGCGGACGTTGGCAGGAAGCAGATCAAGAGCCGCTGACCTTGCCCCACGGACCAACACCCTCAACGATGTCATGATCAAGGAACTCCTTGTCGCGCTTCTCAAGGTGCTTTTCCATCGCGCGTTTCAGATTTTGCCAATTCGGCCGCACGTGCGCGCGCTTGAGCTCCGAGAATTCATCTCGTTCATTCTACGTATCCATGTTGTCGTTCATCCAGGCCGAGGCGCTTGCATCCGCAGATCGCAAAAACAAAACCCACGCCGCATAAGCAGTCGCTGGGTCTTGAGCGGACAGATAGGCTCGCCACCAGTGACGCGCACAGGCTTCACGCCAGCGCAGGCGAGCGGACTTGCGCCGAAGGTCGGCGGTGTCTGAGGGGATTTGGCCATCGGGCCATGCTTCGACGATCGGAGGCGCACCCGTGACGCTGAGCCCGTGCAATAAGACACCGCATCTTTGCCGCCATATCAACGGGGACGCGCTGTCTTCTGCAGCCACGGCCGAGACCCATGTTGCTTGGCCGTTGAACAAAGCGGCTGCTACCACATCGAACAGATGCCGATCTGTGTGACAGAGCGGTAGGCTGATGGGTTCCTGACGCAGCAGAAGCAGAGGTTCTGAATCAGGAACGCGAAACACCATATGCAGCAGTTCGTCGATGCCGGCCGCGCCAATGTAGCGTGTCGACACCGCTACGCGAAGAGATCGCCATAGTGCGGCGCCTCGCGCAGCGTCGTGATTGAGCAGAGCTTCACACAGCGCAAGGAAGGCGGTCTCGGCGAGACGAACCCGCCGTTTAAAGTCGGCAGTTATCTCCGCCGATCCCTCAAGCCACGATCCAGTATGTCCGGGGCATAGCGGACCACCGACATCATATCAGGGGCATCAATATTCGTTAGATAGAGGCTTGCTCCGGAGCGGCGCGCTTCCTCAATACGGGCCATTGCTGTCACGATTGCACGTTCCTGGGCTTTCGCCCTCGCATCCGCATCGAGCGCTCCGCGCAACGAGGCCACGGAATCGCTCCGTTCTTCAGCACTGGGCTTTGACCGGAAGGAAATTACGAAGGGCGTGAACCGCTTTTCTACGCGGTCGACTGTGAGGGCCGACCCAGGGTCCGGTTCGATGATTTTTTCACCAGTCAGGATTTGGCCCAGGAGTTCGGCAGCAAGGCGCACCTCGCTTGGGTCCTGCCGCGAACACACGCCGCTTTGAGCTATAGCCAAGGCGCCAGTCGCGGCGCCAACTGATCGAACGCCAAAGCCGTTTCAGATCGGATAAGCGCTTCGCTGCCGTAATGATTGACCCGCATGTGGGCCGATAGCTTCCACTCCCAGGCCTGCGTGGCGAGCATCTACCCGAAACGCACTGCGTCGGTCAATGTCAGCATGCGGAATAGAACGCCGTGTAGATCATGATCGTCTTGGCCAACCAGATCCAAGAGCCATGACCAGGCGCCCTCGTTAAGGCTCTTGAGCGAGAACTCCTGAATTCCGCTTCGATAGCGATTAGCGATTTCAGCGAGCCATGCCCACCATTCATCTTCGCTGAAGGATTTACCGGCGCGCTCGCCGAAACTATCCCGGCCATATTCCCACAGCAGGCGATGTATTGTGACCTGCCGTGCCTCCACCAGACGATCGTCGGCTGGCGCACCGGGTTCTGGGATAAACATCAATCGACTCGACGTAAGAGGCCGGTGGCCGTGTCGAACTGTTGGCGGAGAGGCGCGCGGCTCAGAGGACGAACCGGTCCAGCGTGATCCACGGCGAAGTCTTCATCGCCAGCAAGACCTTTCTCGACGCAGCGCCGGACCGTCGTCTCGGGCAGCTCGCGCAACATGTCACTGTCGCGGGAGCGGCCATGCCGGTTCTACGAGAAGGTTGAATGTTCAGGCACGTTGTCTTCCAACCCCAGCCGGCGGAACTCGCGATAGGCGGGGTCTAATGCCCTCCTTGCACAGCCGCCGCTCGCAGCGGATGCCAGAGCGATAGTCGATGACCAGCATCTGGATCCTCCGTTCCGTGTCGATCGAGGGCCGAGCAGTCTCGCTGTAAAATGAGCGGAGATGTGCGCGAATGCCGGACAGGTCGATGGCCCGCACGAGGTGGCCGGCCGGGGACCTGCCGCTGAAGGCTGATCTCATAGGATAGCGCCTCTTGGATCACTTTCCGTTCGCCCACCATCAGCGCTTCCTGCATCTCAAGGGTGCCTGAATTAGGACTTCACTCATCCGGCAACACTGGCTTTTCGAAGGAATCGGCGCGAGCGGCAGCTGCGTCCATGCAGGCTTGACCCTTTCCGGCCCGACAGGATGTCGGCTTCCCAGGGGCGCTAATTCGTGCGCCCTCGGCTGTTCATGGGTCCGAGAGATTGGCCGGAACAGACGCGACATGAGTGACTTGAACTCACCGCTGTCTTTGCCGAACCCGAACAGTCGCTCCTCCGTGGAGGCGTCCCGCTCACTGGCCGTTCGTCAAGGTGTTGGGTCGCGGGCTGCTTTGTGCCCCTCCCGGCGTGTCCGGGAGGGGCTGTTTGCCGTTCAGAAGCGGATGTTGAGGGATCCCTTGAAGGCATTGTCGGAGACGCCGGAGGCGAACTGTCCGTTGTAGGACAGGCTGGCGGAGACCTTGTCGGTGAAGTCGTAGTCGATGCCGGCCCCGAGGATGGCGGTGTCGCGGGCGATGGGCAGGCCGGCGACGGAGAACGGCGTGCCGCCGGAGGTGAATGCCAGCGCCGCGGAGGTGTTGACGTCGCCGAAGGCGTGCTGCCAGCCGAGGCTGAGATGCGGCACGAGGGTGGCGCCGTTGCCGAGTGCGAACTCCGTCGCCGCCCGGATGCCCAGGGT